>JBAULJ010000089.1:0-17445 GCA_049578125.1 Halobacteriota archaeon | reverse complement strand
ATCTTGGTCGCCCATGAAGAAGAAATAAAACAAGGCTCCGATGACAAAAAGAAGCGGAATTAGTGCAATGATGAAGAAGGGCGAGATACTGCCCACAATCTTGCCGAGACTGAAGCCATTTCCCGTGCTGTTTAGCGTTGCGCTTTTGCTGACGTTCGTTGAGACTTTGGGCGATTGCGGAGTTGGGCTACCTTGGAGAAGCGTTGGCTCGGCTGAAGGC
Source organism: Halobacteriota archaeon (assembly GCA_049578125.1). GTDB lineage: Archaea > Halobacteriota > Bog-38 > Methanoflorentales > Methanoflorentaceae > Methanoflorens. The sequence continues at coordinate 17,225 of JBAULJ010000089.1, read as the reverse complement.
ACTACAGAGGGCACCAAAACGTCAGGAATTTCGCTTTGAGCAATTACAAAGCGAACCGTGCTCAGGTATGACATCGCGACAACAGGGAATACTTCATCCGTATGAACCGTAGACAACCGTGTTTGGGGCACGGTTTGGACGGGCATTGCACGTGGCGCTGCAAGCGAAGCACTGCCAGGACTTGCCACGACGTGAATTGAAAGCGCAAGCATGAGCAAAATTAGAGCAAATACCGCTCCGATGTTGAAGCTGCGCGTGAGCTGCGTCATGGCACTGCCACCGTTTTTATTGCCTTCTACTTTTTCGCGCGAGTATAAGAGTCTTTATATACACGCCCTGACTCGTCACGAACCGTAGTTGGTTTGCTGCTGAAAAGAGCGGCGAGACCCGAGACACCCTTACACGGCGGCCAAAGCGTTCACCACAAGTCTTTGCCACAACGGTGTGCTGCTCAAAGCTTCACGAGCTCGAAAAGTCGTTACGTTTTTTGCTGGCTCAACTTGCGCGGGTCAGTCGCTTTCCATCTTAGAAGCGCTGGGCGACGTGCCCGCTCCTATTGAACCCAACAGTCCTTGATTTAATGAAGTGCAGTTGCTGTCGCGAACGATAGTATATAGCCATCCTGCTGCACCTCGCGCTGAGCGCTGAGACGGAAGGTATGGTGGGCAGCAACGCTAAGCCAATCGATTTATAGATCACTTGAGCCACGTCATCATGGCGCGGAGCTTGCTACCCACCGTTTCTATCGGGTGCTCTCGCTCTTTTTGCGTAAGGGCGTTGAACACAGGGCGGTGAGCTTGGTTCTCAAGTATCCATTCGCGTGCGAACTCTCCCGTTTGAATGTCTTTGAGGAGCCCTCGCATGGCCTCACGTGTGGCGTCAGTGACAATACGTTCACCTCGCGTGAGGTCGCCGTATTCCGCCGTATCGCTGATTGAATGGCGCATCCAAGAAAGCCCGCCTTCGTGGATAAGGTCAACTATGAGCTTTAGTTCGTGCAGACATTCAAAATAGGCAATTTCCGGCTTGTATCCCGCGTCGACCAGCGTTTCAAAGCCGGCTTTGATCAGTGCGGATGTTCCGCCGCAAAGGACGGCTTGCTCTCCAAAGAGGTCGGTCTCCGTCTCTTCCTTAAACGACGTCTCAAGGACCCCCGCTCGCGTGGCACCGATGCCCTTGGCGTAGGCCAGCGCCGTTTGGAATGCGTTCCCCGTGTAATCTTGCCACACGGCCACTAACGCGGGGACGCCCTCTCCTTGCGTATATATGCGGCGCACGAGGTGTCCCGGTCCTTTTGGCGCAATCATAAATACGTCAACGTATGCCGGGGGAACGATCTGGTTATAGTGAATGTTGAAGCCGTGGGAAAACGAAAGCGCGTTCCCCTCTTCAAGGTGCGGTTCGATCTCAGCCGCGTAGACGGCCGCTTGGCGCTCGTCGGGGAGGAGCATTTGCACGATGTCTCCCTTTTTTGTCGCTTCTTGGACGCTCACGACGTCAAAACCGTCCTTTTGCGCCTGGTCCCACGATCGCCCCTTGCGCAGACCAATGATGACGTCTAATCCCGAGTCCTTCAGGTTCTGTGCTTGCGCGTGTCCTTGGCTGCCGTAACCGATGATTGCGATTCTCTTATTGCTCAGATTTTTCAAGTCCGCGTCCTCGTTGTAGAAAATTTGTACCATTTATTAACCCCTCTTGCCGCTTCGGCTTGTTTAATGTGTGAGGTGCACAAAAATAGCTTGCGGCGCTTCGAGCGTTAATCACCTTCGTTCAGAACCGTTTATGCACCGTGTCCTTAGCAGCATATCGACGGGGCGATACGCCGCGTGAACGTCAGCCGTTCAGCGATTCTTCGTCAAACGCAGCAACGCTAGTCCTTGCCGCTTTGTATCACCTTGGGCCCCCTTCCTAGGGCTAGCGTGCCCGTCCTCACAATCTCCTTGATGCCGAATTGCTTGAGCATGACGATGAGCGCTACAATTTTCCCTTCATCACCCGTTACCTCGATGATGAGGCTCTTGGCAGCCACGTCGACGATGCGCGCCCGGAATACGTCGACGAGCTGTAAAATCTCTGCTCGATTTGAGCCGTCGGCGGTGACTTTGATGAGCACGAGCTCTCGGTTCACATACGACTCTTTCGTCAGATCGCTCACCTTGATGACCTCGATGAGTTTGTTGAGCTGCTTGGTGACTTGTTCGACGACGGTGTCATCGCCGGTCACCACGATAGTCATCCGGGAAACGTTTTCGTTTTCGGTTACGCCGACGGTGAGACTCTCGATGTTGTACCCTCGTCTGCTGAAAAGGCCGGCCGTTCTCGCGAGCACGCCAGGCTTATTTTGGACGAGGACCGATAGGGTGTGTTTCATTGGGCTACACCTTCCCGCTCTTTGCGTCGATCATTTCGTTAAGAGCCGCCCCTGCTGGAACCATGGGCCACACGCACTCTTCGGGTTCGACTCTGAAGTCGATGATAACTGGTTTTGGCACAGCAAGCGCCTCTTTGATCGCCGGCGCGACTTCGCTCGGCGAATCGACGCGTATTCCGTGGGCGCCGAACGCGTCTGCGAGCTTCACGAAGTTGATCTCAGAGAGCTTCGTTGCGGAGTACCGCCGGTCGTAGAAGAGTTCCTGCCACTGCCGGACCATGCCGAGGTAACCGTTATTGAAGATCGCCACCTTGACCTGAACGTCGTAGGCGACGGCTGTGGCAAGCTCCTGACAGTTCATGGTGAAGCTCCCGTCTCCTGCGAGATCAAAGACGGTCTCGTCCGGCCGACCGATCTTCGCTCCGATGGATGCGGGGAACCCGTACCCCATCGTCCCGAGGCCGCCTGAAGAAATGAAGTTTCGCGGGTGCCGATGGCTGAAATATTGCGCCGCCCACATCTGGTGTTGCCCGACTTCGGTGCATACGACCGCGTCCGGGCATAGTCTGCTTATCTCTCGCACGACGTATTGCGGCCTCAAACCCGTCTCCTCAAACTCAAGCGGGTATTCACGTTTCCACGTGTGCACCTTTTCCATCCACTCTTTCGTGTGTGTCTGCTCGAGCATCGGCATGAGTTTTTGGAGCACTCGCTTCACGTCACCGACGATCGGTATGTCGACTCTGACGTTCTTGCCGATTTCGGCGGGATCAATGTCAATGTGAATGATCTTCGCGTTCGGCGCAAAGCTCGCGATCTTGCCCGTCACGCGGTCGTCGAAGCGTGCCCCGATCGCTATGATGAGGTCTGATTCGGTGACAGCGTAGTTCGCGTACCGTGTCCCGTGCATGCCGAGCATCCCCAACGACAGCGGGTGCTCAGCGGGCAACGCCCCCATGCCCATAAGCGTCATCGTCACGGGCGCCAGAATGGCCTCAGCGAGGGCGCGCACCTCCTCGGAAGCCCCACTGATCTTGACGCCGCCGCCGACGTAGATGACGGGGCGGTGGGCCTCCGAAATGGCCTTCGCCGCTCGCTTGATCTGGCCGGGATGCCCTTCGTACGTCGGTTGATACCCGGGCAAGTGCACCTTTTTCGGATAATCAAACGGTGCAGTCGTCGTCTGTACGTCCTTTGGGATATCGATCAGGACGGGACCTGGCCGCCCGGTGGACGCGATGTGAAACGCCTCTTTTATCGTTTGCGGGATCTCGCTCGCGTCGTGAAGCAAGTAGTTGTGCTTCGTGACCGGGAGCGTTATGCCCGTGATGTTGGCCTCTTGGAAGGCATCGTTGCCGATGAGATCGGTGGTCACCTGACCGGTGAGCGCGACCATCGGCACGCTATCCATGTAGGCGGTCGCGATCCCCGTGACGAGGTTTGTCGCGCCAGGACCCGACGTCGCCATGCACACGCCTACCTTCCCGGTCGCTCGCGCGTAGCCGTCAGCCGCGTGGGCTGCTGCTTGTTCGTGGCGCACGAGGTAGTGCGTAATGGCATCCTGCTGATAGAGCTCATCATAGATGGGTATGATGACGCCACCGGGAATGCCGAAAATGGTGTCAACGTGTTCGTATTCGAGACTTTTAATAACTGCCTTGGCACCGCTCAGGTTCATTGCATCTCACCTGCTATTTTAACGTAAGTAGCCTGTTTACACCTTCAACGACCGCTTCGACCGACGCCATGATGATGTCAGCGCGAGCCCCGCGCGCCGTTATGATGTGTCCATCTCGGCTGAGCTTCACCCACACCTCAACGAGAGCGTCGGTACCGCCGGTAATGGCATCGACGTGGTACTCTTCGAGCGTTATGTCTGCAAGCTTTCCTATCGCCTTCCGAAGCGCATTGATCGCAGCGTCCACGGGCCCCAGGCCTATGCCCGCTTCAACGACCTCGTGGCCGTCGACCGAGAGCTTGATTGACGACGTCGGTGTCACGATGTTTCCCGACACCACCGTCAGCTCTTGCAGCTTTATCCGTGCCTCGCGATTGATCTCGAGCACGGCATCGGCGATAGCTTGTAAATCCGCGTCGGTGACGCGTTTTCCCTTGTCACCGAGCTCCTTGATACGTTTCAATATGTCGGCTAATTGCTCGTCGCTCGCGTCGAGGCCGAGCTCCTTAAGAGCGAGGTGCACCGATGCGCTGCCCGCGTGCTTTCCGAGCACAATTCGTCGCTCTCGGCCCACCATCTCCGGGGTGATCGGCTCATACGTCCGCGTATCGGCCAGTAGCCCGTGGGTGTGGATACCCGACTCGTGTGTGAACGCGTTCTCCCCGACGATCGGTTTGTTTTGGGCAACGGGCACCCCCGTCAGCCTGCTGACGAGCCTCGAAATAAGATAGAGTTCGGTCGTTTTTATGCGTGTCGTGTAGCCATAGAGCGACTCGAGCGTCATCACGAGCTCTTCAAGCGACGCGTTTCCGGCCCGTTCGCCCAGACCGTTCACCGTTGCGTGCACCTGGGTTGCGCCGGCGCCCAGAGCTGCGACGGAATTGGCCGTAGCGAGGCCAAAATCATCGTGGCAGTGGACGCTTATGGGCGCGATGCGAGCGAGGTCGGCGAACTGCGCTGCCGCGCGATCGGGGACGAGCACGCCTACGGTGTCACAGTAGCAGAGCCGTTGTGCTCCCGCGGCTACGCCTTGACGATAGAACTCGCGCAAAAAATCGGCGTCGGCTCGTGACGCGTCTTCGGCGCTGAGCTCCACTATAAGGCCGTGATCAACGGCGTATGCGGTCGTATCCACAGCCATGCGAAGCACGGCCGCTCGATCCTTGCGCAGCTTCTTTTCGATGTGCAAATCCGACACTGGCACGACGAGGTGCACCGAGTCGACGTCGCACGCGAGACAGTAATCGATATCCCCCTTAAGGGCACGCGCAAAGCTACAGATCTCAGCACGCAATCCCTCGTGTGCCACGCCTCTGATGGCGGTACGCTCGCCTTCCGACGTGACCGCGGATCCCGCCTCGATCACATCCACGCCGAGCTTGTCAAGGGCCTTAGCAATCCACAGTTTCTTCTCGGCGGTGAGCGACACACCAGGGGTCTGCTCGCCATCGCGCAGGGTCGTGTCGAAAAACTTGATATCGTTAAATAAAGCGATCCCTCACGGTAGTCACTTCCACGCGGTAAAATGAAGCCGTCACTATATATAAGCACTCACGCTCGCGGCGTCGGTCGCTTGAACCGCTCCAGATCGTTAAAAGTAGTCGCCGACGGTCTCAAGCATTCGGGCAACCAGTTCGGCGGCGGCATCGAGATCTTCGAGGTTGAGCACTTCGACGGGGGTATGCAGATACCGCGTGACGACGCTCACCACGCCGGCGGGGATCCCGGCCCGCGTAAGGTTGATCGCCGTGGCGTCAGTGGTACCGCCCGAGCTGACGTCGCGCTGATAGGCGATTTGTGCCTTCGCCGCCGTCTCTTCGGTCCAGCGAAGCACCGAGTCGGGGGTGATGAGTCCGCGGCCGCCCCCATCAACGACGGTGACGGAGGGACCCTTACCGAGCTCCAAGTGCGCCATCTTCTTTTCGATGCCGGGATAGTCGCCCGCGATATTGGTCTCGGTGGCAATGGCGACGTCGGGATTCAGTCCAAATGACGCCGTCTTGGCGCCTTTCAAGCCAACCTCCTCCTGCGTCGATCCGACCGCAAATACGGTGGTCGTCGCCTTCGTGCGTTTTATTGCCTCGATCATCATCGCGCACCCTGCCCGATCGTCGAGCGCCTTTCCGGTAACGAGGTTGTTCGAGAGCGGCGTAAACTGGCGATCGATCGTGATCGGCGTGCCGATTGTCACGCCGAGGCTTTTTGCCTCTTCGGCGCTCGCGGCACCGATGTCGATGAACATGTCCTTCATCGGGATCGGTTTCTTCTTTTCCTCCTCCTCGAGGATATGCGGCGGCTTTGAACCGATCACTCCCGGGACGGCGCCTTTGGTTCCGTGGAGCGTGACGCGCTGGTTTAACAGCGTTTGCTCGAACCAACCGCCAATGCCGATGAAGTAGATGAACCCGTTTTCGTCAATGTACTTCGCGGAAAGGCCCACCTCATCCATATGCGCTGAGAGCATAACTGACGGCCCTTTTCCTTTCTTGGTGGCGATCAGATTGCCGAACGCGTCAATCCTGATCTCATCGACGTAGGGCGTGAGCTCGTGCGAGAGTATGTCGCGGGAGCTTCCTTCGTGTCCGGAAACCCCGTGTGCATTTGACAGTCGCTCAAGCAAGTTCTGTAAACCGTCTAGCTTGTCTGACATCATTCTAAAGAGCGCATCCTAGCATTAATAGGTTTCTTACTAAAAAGGGACTCAAAGCCAGCCTTTGTTCACGCAGCTCGCGCGCGTGGCACGTATTCGCCGCCCACGCGCATCGGTCATCTGCGCAAAAGTGTAGCTGCTCAGCTCGTAGGGCGTCCGCCAACCTGGCGTGGGAAGCTCTATAAGGGTGCGGTGAAAGACCGTGACCGTGGCCAAGGAGAGCAGATCCGTGGAGCGATGAACGAGTGGTGACCAAACGGTACAGAAAAGGTGAAGCACGTCGCGTGGCCAAAGAGCGTGCTGCTCGTTGGGCGTCTAGTGATTCCTACGGCCGTCTCTTTGAGCCGGGACGACGGGACGAGCTACCGCGCGCGCTGGCTGCGAAGGTGCACGAGGGGCTTCCCGCGCCGGATGGAGGCGCTATCGAAAGCATACGTCGCGCCGTTGACGAAGTCATCAGTGAACGCGAATGGGGATGGCACTTCGCCTTGCCGATCGAGCGATTGCCCAAACGCGATCTTCGTGCAGACGCTGCGTCGGCACTTCTATGCGCTGATTGTGCGCTTCCTGGCTGTTGTTATTTCGATATCGTCAGGCTGACGTCTGCTGACGTGGCGCGCTTGAGCACGCGCCTTAAGCTGTCGTTCGAGGAGTTCGTTGCACAGCATTGCACGCCGTTCGTCGACGCCCAAGACCGTGGCCATACGCACGCGCTCAAAAAAGCAAAGCCGTGTGAGTTTCTTGGCAAGGATGATCGGTGCCGCGTCTATGCGGATCGACCGACGGTCTGCGCGGACTTCCCACTCGTCGTAGATCCGATCACGGGCGACACTATCGAAATTCGACTGTTTCCCTTCTGTAACGTTCCGTTTAACGTCGTGCGATACGAAGTGACGCGTCGCGTTCTCGATAGTTCCAGGTAGGAAACGGTTCGAAAAAACGGTGGTAGCAACGCGGATCACTCGACTTGCTACGGATGTTAACATGACGCGCCGTGGAACCGCGCTGAGGTGGTGTGTTACTGGCACGGCGAGGAAGAGCGGGCCTGCCGGGATTTGAACCCGGGTTTGAGGCTCCGGAGGCCGCTGTGCTATCCAGACTATACTACAGGCCCGTGGACTACAAGTTGCTGTGGCAGGTATATAACTCATCTGATGGCGTAGCACGAGAAAAAAAGGTTTAAATGGGTAGTTGCGCATTGGGGAACACACCAAACCAAATACCGGCGATCGTGAGCGTACAAAAGGAGTCTTGGATGAGTCGCAAAGTTCTGATGAATGGGGCGTACGTGGCGTGGAGTGCCGCCACGGTCCACATAAGCACGCACGCCCTCCATTATGGTACTGCTGTTTTTGAGGGCATACGGGCCTATTATAACGATGGAAAAGGCCAAAGCTTCATCGTTCGAGTGACGGAGCACGTCGCGCGGCTCTATCGCAACATGCGCGTGCTCAGACTCACGCTGCCGCTCACAAAGCAGGAGTTCGCAGACGCGATCATTGACGTCGTGCGCGAAAACGCGCTCAAAGAGGACGTGTACATACGACCGATCGTCTACTGGGGGGCCGGTACCGTCGGCCTCTATCCGTACGGCAGGGCAAACGACTACGCGATCTACGTCGAACCGATGGGCATGTACTTCGATGCCGACATCGACGCGGGCCTTAAAGCGTGCGTGAGTTCGTGGGCGCGTGTCTCAGACAACGCGCTCCCGCCTACGGGCAAGTTCGCCGGAGCGTACGTCAACAGCGTGCTCGCAAAGGTCGAGGCGGTGCAAGACGGGTACGATGAGGCGATACTGCTCACAAAGGACGGGTTCGTCTCGGAAGGGAGCGGCGAAAACGTGTTTGTCGTGCGCAACGGCACGGTCCTTACGCCGCCAGTTTCCGATGACATTCTCGAGGGAATTACCCGCGACGCGATCATCACGCTCTGTGCGGATCGCGGGTACGAGGTGCGTGAGCGGAGGATCAGCCGCTCAGAGCTCTACGCCGCGGACGAGCTCTTCTTCACCGGTACCGCCGGAGAAGTGGCCCCCATAACGAGCGTCGACGGGATCGTCATCGGCGACGGTGCGGTCGGCACGATAACGCAGGAGCTCAAAGAGGCGTATTTCAACGCGGCGCGCGGTTACGATCCGCGTTATGCGCGGTGGCTGACGCCCGTTTTTTAGCCGCTTCTCAGAAGCAGCGACTCGTAATTATCGGCCGCAGCGCACGCGCTCTTGAGGCGATTAGTCGCGTTCGACGGAGATGCGACTCTTGCCATAGCTAAGCCGGACGCCGATAGAGCGCAAGTACGCGCACGAGTCGCCGGGGCAGTGGACGAGCACCTCGGCCAGATCCTCGGGTTTGTCGATGTCGGTGCTCATGTAAAACGAATCGAGAATTTTGAGGGGAAGCCCGCGCTCCTTGGCGATGGCGACGTGTTTCAGAAAGCTCACCTCGTAGAAGTCGACCTTGAAGCGGGAGGGGTCGCGCATGAAGATGGCGTTCGTGCCGCCGCCGCGTCCGGGGACGAGTGTGATGCCCTCTGAGTGCATCTCGCGGACGTGCCACTCCTGGATGAGCGGAATGTCCGACATCACGACGAGGGTCGGGTCGCGTTCGTGCCTGATGTATGCGTTGATGGCTCTGTTCAAGTCGTGGCGGTTAAGCTGCACGTGCGCCCAGTCGCACCCCGGGTCGAAGTCCTCGGTCGCGAGAATCGTCACGTCGATGCCCTGTAAGCTGCGCAACACGTCGCGGAGCATCGCCTTTGAAAAGGCCATGCGCTCTTCGGGAGAGAGAAACGGCGCGAGCCGCGTCTTTGCTCCGCGCGTCTTGAACGGCACGACCGCTTTTACCGCTCGCATCGTCGCCACACCGGTGGCGTAAGCGTCCCCGTTATTTATATATTACCGCGGCCATGTAGTGGTAAAAACGGCTTCGCTTTTATGTCGCTTGAGGACGTGAGCACCGCAGATATCATCGCTGCCCCTTTAGAGACGTTCTCGTTTGCCCTTCCTGCACGCGTCACGTTCTCCCGCAACGTCTTTGTTCCGGTGACCAATATCTGTCGTAACGCGTGCGGCTACTGTGGGTTTCGCCGGGACATCGGCGACGCTGAGGCGCATCTTATGGGGCCAGACGAGGTGGAAACGCTCCTGCGGCAGGCCAAGAACGCGGATTGTACTGAGGCGCTGTTCGCCTTCGGCGAACGCCCGTACGAGGTCCCGGGCTTTCTCGAGAAGCTCGAGGCGCTCGGTTATGCAAGCTTTCTCGACTACCTCTACGACCTCTGCAAGGCGGCGATCGCCGTCGGACTGCTCCCGCACAGCAATCCGGGCGTCCTTACCTTTGACGAGCTCGAGCGGTTGAAACCCGTTAACGCGAGTATGGGGTTGATGCTCGAGACGACGGCGTCGGTGAACGCCCACCGGGGCTGCGCGGGCAAAGAGCCGGAACTTCGGGTATGGACCATAGAAGACGCTGGTAAGCTGCACGTGCCTTTCACGACAGGACTCCTCGTCGGGATCGGGGAGGGGTGGGGCGATCGCATCCACTCGCTCGAACTCCTCGCGAATCTCCAGCGCCGATACAGGCATTTGCAGGAGGTCATCATCCAGCCGTTCGCGCCTAAACCGGACACGCGCATGGCGGACGTCGCAAGCCCAAGTAGTGAGGTACTGCTGCGCACCGTCGCACTAGCGCGCCATCTTCTCCCTGACGACGTCGCTATCCAAGTGCCGCCCAACCTCACCGAAATCGCGCCCCTGCTCAGTGCGGGGGCGTCTGATCTGGGCGGCATCTCGACGGTGACGGTCGACTACATCAATCCGGAGCACGCGTGGCCGGACGTCGCAGACCTCGGCGTGGCGCTGACGGAGCGGCTGGCCATTTATCCCCGGTATGTGCGCGCCGGATGGTATAGTGAGGCGCTCGCGCCGCTCATCGGTGAGCTGGCCGATAAGGATGGGTTCCGCAAGAAGAAGGCTGAAAAGAGGGACAGGTAGCGCTATGGACATCGTTCATATTGGGAAAGCAAAAACCGTGTACCGGACGGAGAACGTCGACGAGTACCTCGTGGAGTTCCGCGATGACGTCACGGCGTTCAACGGGAAGCGAAAAACGACGGTGCCGGACAAGGGACTGTACAATGCACAGATTTCCGCGCGGCTCTTCGAGCTCTTGGAGCAGCACGGGGTCGCTACGCACTACAAAGCCTTGGTGGGCGACGCACGAATGCTTGTAAAAGCCGTTAAAATCATCCCGCTCGAGATCATCGCCCGAAACATCGCCGCCGGTTCCGTCGTTCGCAAGTACCCCTTCAAGGAGGGGCAGCGGCTCATCCCGCCCGTGCTCGTCATCGATTTCAAGTCTGACGCGTACGGCGATCCGATGCTCAACGACGACCTTATACACGCCCTGCGCCTCGCCACCGAGGAGGAGCTGGCGACCGTGCGCGAGCTCACGCTGCGCGTGAACGCGATCCTCAAGGACTACCTAAGCAAACGAGGGCTGCTCCTTCCCGATTTCAAATTGGAGTTCGGGAAAGCACGAGACGGGAAGATCCTCGTTGCTGATGAGATTAGCTGCGATACGTGTCGCTTATGGTTGAAGGACTCGGGCCAGTCGGTCGATAAGGACGTCTTCCGCTACGAACGCGGCGACCTGATCACCGCGTATGAAGAAGCAGCGAAGCGGATATTGCGCTGACAGCCCGCGCAGTCTGATCCTTCCATCGTGCACGACACAGACGCCGTGACGACATTGGTGCCCGATGGACGCTCTAGGAGACATACACGCATACTCCTTATCGGTCTTGGCACAAAAAGCCGCGTTCGCACTACTTGGGGGGGAACAATCGCGTCTGCGAGCGAGAGCTAGGCGTCACTGCTCGTCTCATCGTGTGTGCGCTCCGCTTGCCCGACACGGCGATCGCTCCGGACCTTGAACGCGCCGTACACGAGGACTGCTGCCGCCACCAAGATCGTCGTCCCCAGCCAATTGTCCGGCCGCACCAGCTGGAGCTGCCACCTCTCCCAGCTCAACGGGTACAGCAACGCGAGCCCCCCACTTACGTGTATCAACAGAACGTCGAGCGCGTAGTGCGTGATCATCCCGAAGGCGAACAACAGGAACACGCGCACGCGCGTTCCCTCTTCGAACAGCAGGGCACCGAGCCCGCACACGACGAGCGTGCCGATCGGGATATGGAAGAGCGCAAGGGAATCTTGCGCATAAATGCCGAGCAGCTGCAACGGCTGGTACAACTTGAAGATGTCCGGCAGCACGGCGCCGATCATCACGAGCACGATGTGGCGCCCGCCAAATACGGGCCACCTGAGCGCAAGGAGCGCGCAGAGAATAAAGGCAAACGCGATGTGCGCCATCCAGTCCACGGCTACTCACTCGCCCCTTCTCTGTGTGTATCCCGACCCTGTTCCCGCGGCCTAATAACGAACGCCCGCCAATCAAACCGCCAGCTCACGAAAAAGAGCACCGCCAGAACGATGAGCGCAACAAACGAGCGGACGTAGACGAGAACGCCCAGTGCCTGTGGTGAGGTGAACATCGCCACCGCGCGTAGTTGCTGCCCAGGCTGGAGCGTACCGACAACGTTGACGCCATCCCCTCGCTGCACCGCCTCCGACGAGAGGATCGTGTAGGTGCCGTGCACCCCTTTGAGCTGAAACGACTGCGCGCCTGTCGCGGCGACCACGCCCGATATCTGGACATTCTGTCCGATGTACTTTGCGTAGTTCGCACTCACCTCGCTTTCGCTCGGGTAATCGAGGTGTTGCGTAATATTTGCTTGGTAGTATGCCGCGAGGACAACGAACGCACAGATGAGCGCCACTGCAATAATCCATCGCCGCATGCTCCCGAGGTGTCAGTCGTTCGGATATATATGTTCCGCCGCCGCGCAGCGGCTCATCTCAAAACGGGTGCTGCAAAGCACACGCTGAGAGAGAAAATCGCGATGTTCTAATGCCTCGTTTTCATTCAAGCACGCTGCCCTCAGTCGGCGGCACGGGTCGGTTTGTCCAATTGCTCACATCAGCAGGTCTCGAAGATCCTCCATGATGAGCGACGGGAACTCGTCTTCGCTCAGTTCGTCTATCCGTTCGCGCGTGGTCTTGCCTCTTGATACACAGATAAAATCGGATCCCGCGTTGCGCGCCACCTTGCTGTCGGTGTATTCGGGACCGACTACAACCATCTGGCCTTGGCGGTATTTAGCGGTCACGCGCTCCAACAAAAGAGACTACCTCAAATTGCCAGCCATCGTCTCAGGAATAGGATTGATCGGAGATTTTTTGCGCACAGGCGTGAGGAAATTGAAGCAGAAGATTGCCAGCACTGACTCGTGGCTGTAGATACCTCCCCTCCAACGAAGCTGTGGCTGTAGAACGACGGTAACTGCCTACCGCGTTCAGCCGGCTGCTCTTTGAAGCAGGAGGCCTATTCGCCAGAGTGCGGTGAACTGCGCGAGGATGGCGACGAGCAATACAGCAGGCTCGACGAGCCCGACGATAAGTCCAATGGCGAGGATAAGGAGGCGCTCACTTCGCTCTGCGATCCCGACAGTGCATGAAATCCCCATGCCTTCAGCCTTCGCGCGGACGTAGCTTACGAGTAAGGAGCCCATCAAGGCCGCTCCGACATAGAGCCAGTTGACGCCCGCCACGCCGAGACCAAGCAGAACAATGCAGTCGACGTAGCGATCTGATATCGAGTCGAACGTAGCACCGAACTTCGTTGTGGCGTGTCCATTGCGTGCCACCGCCCCGTCGAGCATGTCAACAAAGCCCGTCAAGAGGATTAGAACGCCGCCTGCGACGAAGAACCCTAGGGCAAGAACGATACCAGCGGTGATGCCGATCGCCAAGCCGGTGAGGGTCAACACGTTGGGCGTGATGCCGCGGCCGGCGAGGAAGTTGGCAGGTCGTGCGAGGAGGCGATCAGCGTAGCTTTTGAGTCTGCTTAACACGGGTTCGTCTCCTGTGGCGTAACGGCCTGTTAAGAGGGAATGGCGTACTCCTGTAATATAGTTGACGAATTGGTGACGCGGGGGCCCACCCGCTTAACAGAACCCGATATTCTTGGAGTCGTGACGTTAAAAAAAAATGTGCGAAAATGCGTTGTGCGTGCGGGGGTGCTCAACTCCGGTTCGCGTAGAGCGTTTGGGGAGATCCCGTGAGGGCTAACGTGAGAACGGACGACCCGGCGCAGCGTCGCATGGCAGTTTCGGTGTGGCTAAATATTATATATTAGGTTAGCCTAAATATCGTGTAGAGAGATATGTCGCAGCAATACGAGCTGAGCTCTTCAGAAGAGGAGTATCTCGAAGCCATTTACACGAAACAGGAAGGGACGGCACGAGTCGCTACCACGGGAGAGTTAGCGGCCTGTCTCGGCGTCAGGGACGCGAGCGTCAGCGAGATGCTCAAGAAACTGAGCGAAAAAGGGCTTGTCGACTACACACCCTACCGCGGGGCGACGCTTACCGAGGCCGGACGCGAGATCGCCACCAAGGTGAAGCGGAAGCACCGGGTGCTTGAGCGCTTTTTGGTGGATATCTGTGGGATCGACACGCGTGAGTCTCACAAGCAGGCGTGCGAGATCGAACACGTCATTTCGGATCAGGCAATTGACAACCTCTCCGCCCAGTTGGGGCACCCATCGACGTGCCCCGGCGGAAGCGCGATACCCGCAAGCGAGCTAGAAGACGAGACTGATGTTTCAAAGCTCTCCGAGGTCGGAAAAGGGGTTTACACGATACGGTTTCTGACGTCCCCTGAGCCGGAGACGATCAGTCGGCTGTGTTCGCTCGGCCTTATCCCGGGGCTTACCCTGCGCGTTCTGCAAACGATCGCAAAGGGCCCTCTCGTCGTCGAGATGAAGGATACGCAAATCGCGCTCGGTAGGGACGTTGCGGAGTCCCTCCTCGTGAGCCCGGAAGCGACGGAAGGGGGAGGAAGAAGAAGGCGAAGACGGAGAGGCGCCCCCTCCACGGCGACCCCAGGCTAGCCCGCGTCATCTCCGTGACGTGCGACGCACACTTGCTAAAAAAGGAGCGGAGCGGATAACCTACCACGTATATGCCTGAGACGACTTCCAGGAAGGACGTACCCACGAGGATCGCGCTGATCGGGAACCCCTCGGCGGGCAAAAGCGCAATGTTCAGCCAGATGACGGGCGTCAACGTCATCATTTCAAATATCCCGCAGACAACCGTGATGGTACAGCAGGGGCTTTCGCGGCTTCACGGTCATGACATCATCGTTTACGATCTCCCCGGTGTCTACTCGGTCACTTCCGTCACCGAAGACGAAGCGGCGACAAAGGAGTTCTTCCTTAGCACCCCGCCCGACGCCGTCATTGATATCGTGGACGCGACGCGGCTCGAGCGCAACCTCTATCTGACGCTGCAGCTCTTTGAGCTCGGCCTCCCCGTCGTAGTGGCTCTCAACCAGGTCGACCTGTTAAAGACGCTTGACCTCGACATCGACGTCGTCCACCTCGAAAGAGAGCTCGGGGCATACGTAGTGCCGACGATTGCCACTCAGGGGGAAGGCGTGCACGTGGCGCTCGAAACCGCCTATGACTATGCCGAACGGCCGTCGAAAAGGACTCGTCGGCAGGTGAACTATGACGACCACGTCGAACGCGCTTTGGCAGCGATTATCCCGCTCCTTCCCGAAACGACCGTCCCGAAACGGGGGTTTGCGGCGCGCCTTCTCGAGGGTGACACGGACTTTGAGTCGCGCGTGGATGAGCACACGCTCGCGCGCGTCAAAGAGTTCAGGGATGAGGTAGAGCGGGCCCACGGTGAGGACGTCGCCGTAACCATCGCACGGGGACGCCACTCGACCGCCGCCCTCATCGCGACTGCGGTGCTGGTGAAGAAGGTACATAAACCGACGCTCGCAGAGAAGTTCGGCGAGGTTGCGACGCGCCCGCGGACGGGATACCCCCTGCTCGTCGCGCTCGTCGGCGGCATGCTGGCGTTTATCTTCTACGTCGGCGGCTACCTGAGCAGCCTGATCACCACGTTCTTCGGGGAAATCGTCTTCCCGCCCTTCTACGGGGCTGTGAACGCGCAGGTCGCCAATCCGTTCATTACATCTGCGGTCCACTCTACCCTGCTCGCCTTAGCGGCTGCACTCGCTATCGCCGTTCCCTACATCCTTGTCTTCTTCATTTTCCTAGCGATCCTCGAAGACGTCGGCTACCTTCCGCGCGTCGCCCTGCTGCTCGACAGGCAGGCGCACGTCATCGGCCTGCACGGCCGATCGCTCATCCCGCTGCTGTTTGGCTATGGCTGCAGCGTGCCCGCGATTATGGCGACGCGGGCCCTTCCCACGCGAAAGGAGCGGATAATCACCACCGTTCTCATCACGCTCATTCCGTGCTCGGCGCGCACCGCGATAATCCTCGGCGTCGCGGCGACCTACGCGGGAATCCCGTACGCGCTTGCCATTTATCTCATCTCCTTCGTGCTTGTCATCGCATCCGGGAGGCTGCTTCGATCGACCGTCCCGGGGCGGACGCCGGGGCTCGTGCTCGAAATTCCGCTCATACGGAGGCCAGCGCTCGTCCCCATCCTGAAGAAGACGTGGCTGCGGATGAAAAATTTCCTTTACATCGCCGTTCCCCTGTTGGTGGTCGGAAGCATCGTGTTCGGATGGTTGGATCTGACCGGCCTGAGTCGATTCATCGAAGCGCCGATGGCGCCGATCACCGTCGGTATTTTGGGACTTCCCGCCTTCACGGGCATTTGCCTCATCTACGGGGTGCTGCGAAAGGAGATGGCCATGGAAATGCTTGCCATCGCGTCGGGGACGTTCATATTCAGCACGGTGATGACCCCGGTGCAAATATTCGTCTTTTGCCTCGTCGTGACGCTCTACGTTCCGTGCCTTGCGACGTTTGGCGTCATTGCGCGGGAGCTCAACGTGCGGTGGGCGGTGGGCGTCTCAATCTTCACCATCGTGTTGGCGCTCATCGCTGGCGGGGTTGCGTTTCGGGTGCTTACGTATGTGCGTTAGTGATGATGCCCCGATAGCGATGCGCGACCATGATGCTTCGTTTCTGGCGTGGTTTAATTGGCCGTGATCTGGCCGTTGCTGTCCGCGTTAATCGTCGCGTCGTTGTAGCGCCCGCGTTGAGGATGCCAGATCGGTATCGGCTTGCTACTGGCGACCATCCGTTCGCTGGATGTTGAGTTCCAAGAGGACAGCGTGCCGGTGAAGCTGACCGGTTAGTTGATGGCAGGGATGATGCCCCACGCAGCCAGAGCGGCCTGCGTCTGCGCACTGACGGTAATCGTCACCGGACCACTGGTCGATGCGCTATAGGAGCTATCGCCCGGGAAGGAGGCGTAGTAGGTGGGGTAGCCGGGCGTGGTCCAACTGCCCGTGAACGTGATCTGGCCGTTGCTGTCCGTGTTGATCGTCGTGTCGTTGCAGCGCACGCCGTCGAGCGTGTGCCAGATCTGTATCGGCTTGCCGCTCGCAACCGCCACCCATTGATTAGAAG
>JBAULJ010000088.1:0-13193 GCA_049578125.1 Halobacteriota archaeon | reverse complement strand
CGCTTACATACAACCCACAGTAACACGCGCCGAACTCGGCAACATCCGGGTCACAGTACACGCACGGGCAGATAATGTCCTTGTCCCATTCCTTATCGTTTGCCGCCATACGACACGGACAGTTGTGGTATCCATAGCGCTCCTTGTTCGTGAGTATCCCGTCAACCAGAGCGTTCACGATGTCTTTGTCGGGGTTCAGGTAACGTCCCATCCGCGGCGCTGCCTTCGTTATCGCTGCGAGGTATTGTTCGCGATCCATGCACGTCCTTATGACCTCACTCATTCTTTAATCTTGCTTTGGAGCGATTGCGACGACGTCTCCGGGCAATGCCTGACAAAGGCTGATTACGAATCACGTGGTGGCTACAGGTCGAAGCAGCTCGTTGTCGGCGGGCACTACGTCTTGAATCTCGCCGATCTAAACAAACTTCTTAAACATCATTGCTTGGAGCTGACCGACGCCGAGATGCTTGGACAAAAGCGCAATGTCTTCGCGAGTAACAGCGAAGGTCTTAGCGGGCGGCAACGCCTTTGCGGCGCGCGCGTAGATCGTGCCCCCCCGCTTGTTAGCCCCGAGGTAGCCTTGAGGCGTGCCGCCGACGACGAGAATGCCCGACCGCATGTCGATTCCGGCAAACGCCTCTGCATTTCCGCGTATGATCACCGTGCCCCCATTCAGAAGAGCGCCTGAGTTCATGCCTGCGTTGCCCATTACGATGACCGTCCCGCGCTTCATTAGAATGCCGGTGCTGAGGTCAACGTCTCCGGCAACGCAGATACGCGCATCGCACGAACAGCGTGCGCCAACGGTATCGCGCACGATCGCGTCAGACAGCTGGAGTTGTGTGTTTGAAAGAACGTTAGGGGGGATAAGCGCGTCGTCCCCGAGACCGTTGCAAACGACATCGGTGATCGATCGATATTTCCGATACCCCGTTTGATCGGACGCGACTTCAACGACGTTGCCGATCGGCGGCTTTGCGACCCCTGCCACGTACACTGCTCCAGAGACCATGCTGATTCCCATGCGGGTATCAACGTTGCCGTCAACAATGATGCTTCCCACGGCGATGTTGCCTCCACTGCCTGAAAAGAAACGCAAATCAACGCCGAAACTGGAACAAAGCCGGTGACCAACGTCTCCGCAAATATAGACGTCTTCTCTTCGTTTTAAAGCCTCAACGACGTCGCGATAGGTGTATGTGTTCCCTTCCTGATGTGGAATCGGTGCGTCAGGCTCTAACTTTGCACCCCGGTGCTGCCAGTAAAAGTTGTACGTAAAGTCCGCAATACAATCAACTGGTGCGCTTAACTCGAGCTGCATTACCAACCCTCACGGCGCTTTGCACAAAACTATCGAAAAGGCTTGCGTTCGACGGTCAACGAGTCGCCGCCGCGAAGCACAACGGACCCTTTGGCAGCAACAATTTCGAGTCCGTTCAGTCCAGCAGGGCCACAAAGGACGTCCTGTTCAGGATGCGTTCCTTTCTCGATATCGCAGCGCAAGACCGTGCGCTTTCCCACAGATGCAACGACTCTCAGCCGTGATGACGCGGGATGGTCTTTCGGTAGCACGATTAGGGGCGAACCAGCGTCGCGGATAAGAGAGAGCGTGCAAACAATTGCTTTGGTGGTGGTGCGATCGTTGCTAAAACCCGACGCGACAAGAAGATCTTCTGCACTCACCGCCATGACGATCTCATCGTCTACCGTCTCTATGAAGAGTTGCCGAGCGCATCCTGACTTAACTACGCCGATCACGCCATCGGCACTGCGTACGAATAAGATCTCGTCGGCGCCGAGCGGCACGCGCTGTTCCATACTACGCACTCTTAATGATCCAAAGTCCTCGATGAGAAAAAGGGCTAACCAAGGATCACGCTATAAGTGTTACTCTTCAAGCTCTGTTATGTCTTCCGATTGGCATGACGGACACATCGGGTTCTTGCCGATGCCTTTGAACTTTGACCCGCATTCGTTACAGGCGTATTGCTGCGGGTCAAGTCGCTTTATGTCCTCATTTCCAAACGGACCGCCGACGGTACACATGGTGAGTTTCCCTCAGTGAATGCATGGTAGTGACTGCGTATAAGGGTTTCCTCAGCTGCTCAAGCAGTTTCATTTCGTTTAAGATAAGGTTATATGCGGTTGACGGGAAAAACATGATAGCACGGAGAGCGTGTAGCATTATCCCATCGCCTAATATTGCTTCTAAATAATAATTTAATTTATATTAAATTAAGTCTACATCCTGTACGACAATGTCTGAATCCAAGTTCATCCTAAGTTCATCGTTCAAGCCGACCGGAGATCAGCCTAAGGCGATCGCGGAGCTCGTAAATGGCATCAACGGAGGGGAGAAGCACCAGACGCTCCTCGGGGTTACGGGCTCTGGAAAGACGTTCACCGTCGCGAACGTGATAGCGCACGTGCAGAGGCCCACACTCGTTATCGCGCACAACAAGACGTTGGCCGCCCAACTCTACAAGGAGTTTAGGGAGTTCTTCCCGCAGAACGCGGTTGAGTACTTCGTGAGCTATTACGATTACTATCGCCCGGAGGCCTATATACCGCACACCGACGTCTATGTGGCAAAGGAATCGCAGATCAACGACGAGATTGACCGGCTGCGACATTCGGCTACCAAGTCGCTGCTAACGCGGCGTGACACCATTGTCGTGGCAAGCGTTTCGTGCATATTCGGCATCGGCTCTCCTGACGACTACCAGGAGTCCGTCCTCTCCTTGCAGGTGAGCGAGACCGTCAAACGGAGCGAGATCTTGCGCAAGCTCACGTTCATGCAGTACGAGCGTAATGACGTTGACTTCTTCCGCGGAAAGTTTCGCGTGCGAGGCGACACCGTTGAGGTGTTTCCCGCGTATGGAAACACCGCGTATCGCATCGCGCTCTGGGGCGATAAGATCGAGGGACTGTACGAGTTTAATCCGGTCAACGGAAGAAAGACGGCAGCGCTTGATTTTCTCCCGATCTACCCAGCGACGCACTTTATCACCAACCGCGCGAGGCGCGACGAGGCACTGCACTCGATCAAGCGTGAGCTCACTGATCGTTTGGAGTACTTGCGCGGCCAGGACAAGTTACTTGAGGCCCAACGACTTGAGCAGCGCACAAAATACGACCTTGAGATGTTGCGGGAGGTCGGCTATTGCAGCGGCATAGAGAACTATAGTCGCCACCTCAGCGGGCGCTCTGCAGGGGAGGCGCCCACGACCCTCATCGACTATTTCCCGGACGACTACCTCCTCGTCATAGACGAGTCGCACGTGACCATCCCCCAGCTTGTCGGCATGTACGGCGGAGACCGCTCCCGGAAGGACAACCTGGTGGAGCACGGGTTCCGGCTCCCTTCGGCGTACGATAATCGTCCGCTTACCTTTGGCGAATTTGAGAAGCGGATCAACCAGGTCATCTATGTATCGGCCACCCCGGGACCGTACGAGCTGGCCCAGCGTGAGCACGTGGTCGAGCAGATCATTCGTCCTACCGGGCTGGTCGACCCCGCTGTGGAGGTTCGTCCCGCCGAGAACCAAGTCGACGACCTCATCGCAGAACTTCGAAAACGATCAAGCGAGCGAGTGCTGGTGACGACATTGACAAAGAGGATGGCTGAGGATCTTTCCGAGCACCTTCACGAGATCGGCATCAAGGTGCAGTACCTCCACTCTGACATAAGCACGCTCGATCGCGTCGACATCCTGTACGACTTGCGGCGCGGCGCGTTCGACGTCCTCGTTGGCATCAACCTCCTGCGGGAGGGCATCGACCTGCCCGAGGTCACCCTCATGGCCATACTCGATGCGGATAAAGAGGGATTTTTGCGCTCCGAGCGGTCGCTCATTCAGACGATCGGCCGTGTCTCGCGAAACGTCAACGGTCGCGTTATCATGTACGCGGACGTCACGACCGACTCCATGAAGCGCGCGATAGGCGAGAACAATCGTCGGCGTGCGCTGCAGCTCGCCTACAACGAGCGCCACGGAATCACCCCGCAAACCATTGTTAAGCCGATCGAGGAGCTTGTCGAGCGTCGTCGGCTGGGGATAGTAGCCGACGAAGAACCCGCGCTAAGCGTTGCTCCAGAGGAGCTCGAAGAGACGATCGCAGGTCTGCAGGCGGAGATGCAGCGAGCGGCGCGCGGACTAGAATTCGAGCGGGCAGCGCTCATTCGTGACATGATTCGATCGCTTGAAGAAGGGACGTAGCGTGACTGAATCCATTCGTATAAAGGGCGCAAAAGAGCACAACCTCAAGAACATCGACGTTGAGATCCCTCGCGACAAGTTTGTCGTCATAACGGGAATCAGTGGTTCAGGTAAGTCCTCGTTGGCTTTTGACACGATCTATGCCGAAGGACAGCGAAAGTACGTGGAATCGCTGTCGGCATACGCCCGGCAGTTCCTCGGTCAGATGAAGAAGCCAGAGGTGGAGCACATCGATGGCCTGTCCCCGGCGATCTCGATCGACCAAAAAACGACGAGCAAGAATCCCCGTTCGACCGTGGGAACGGTCACGGAGATCTTCGACTACCTGAGGCTTATGTTCGCACGCGTGGGGACCCCTCACTGCCCCCAGTGCGGCAAGGAGATCGCTCAGCAGACCGTGCAAGAAATCGTCGACCAGGTGATACGGCTTCCGAAGGAGACGAGGATCACGATACTCGCCCCCGTGGTCAAGGACAAAAAGGGCGAGCACAGGAAGATCTTGGAGTTCCTGCTCCGCGACGGGTTCACGCGAGCGCGCATCGACGGCGAAGTGCGCGAACTCGACGAAGCTATCGACCTCGACAAGAACAAGCGGCATTCGATCGAGGTCGTGGTTGACCGGCTTACCATCGCTCACGAAGAACAGCAACGCCTCGCCGATTCGCTTGAGACCGCCCTCGTGCTCGGTGACGGCGTCGTCATCGTCGACGTCGCCGGCGCTCAGGAGCTCCTCTTTAGCGAGCACTTTGCGTGTCCCGAGTGCGGCATCAACATGGGAGAAATCGAGCCGCGCATGTTCTCGTTTAATAGCCCGCACGGGGCGTGTCCGGCCTGTCACGGCCTCGGGTTTGAAAAGACGCTCGATGAAGATCTCGTCGTGCCCGACAAATCCCTCGCCGTCAGGCGCGCGATAGCGCCGTGGGGGAAGCCGACGAGTGACTACTACCCGCAGTACCTCTTAAGCGCGGCAAAACAGTTCCAGTTCGACCCTGAAACGCCGTACGAAGAGCTTTCAGACGAACAGAAACACCTCATCCTGTACGGCTCGGGGAGCCAAAAGATGCTGTTTGAGTACGTCGGCAGACACGGCCACGTGCGCTTTCTCAGGCCATTTGAGGGAGTGATAAAGAACCTGTCGCGTCGCTATCGCGAAACCGACTCTGAGTACATCAGAGAAGAGATTGAGAAGTACATGCGGCTGCGCGCGTGCGATGCCTGCAACGGCAAACGCCTTCAGCCGAAAGCTCTCGCCGTTACCGTCAGTGATCGCTCGATAGCTGACGTCTCGGCCTTTTCAGTCGACGCCGCCTACGCGTTCTTTGACAGCTTGCGTCTCTCGAACGGGAAAATGACCATTGCCGCGGAAGTCATCAAAGAGGTCAAGAAGCGACTCAACTTCCTGCAAAACGTCGGCCTCAACTACCTGACGCTCGATCGAGCGAGCGAGACGCTTTCGGGGGGGGAGGCTCAGCGCATACGGCTTGCGACGCAAATCGGTTCGGGCCTCGTCGGTGTCCTCTATATTCTTGACGAGCCGAGTATTGGCCTCCACCAACGCGACAATTTACGTCTTATAGGGACGTTGAAGAGCCTTAGGGACCTCGGGAACACGCTCATCGTGGTTGAACACGACGAGGAGATGATTCGCACGGCAGACTACGTTATCGACATGGGGCCCGGCGCCGGAGAGCACGGAGGCGCGATCGTGGCAACCGGCACACCGAGCGACATCGTGAGCGATCCTGAGTCCATCACCGGACAGTACCTCAACAGAGTAAAACGGATCGAGGTGCCACGGCGACGGCGTACGACGAACGGCAACGCCCTGCGCATTGTTGGCGCGCGCCATAACAACCTCAAGAACATCGACGTGGAGATCCCCCTCGGGATCTTTACCTGTGTCACGGGAGTCTCTGGATCAGGAAAAAGCACCCTTATCAACGATATCCTCCATCGCAAACTCGCCCAACAGCTGCACCGCGCGTACGGAAAGCCCGGCGACCACGACGACGTTTTAGGCATTCAGCACATCGACAAGGTGATTACGATCGATCAGTCCCCCATCGGGAGGACGCCGCGCTCAAATCCCGCCACGTATACCGGGGTGTTCGATTTCATCCGGGCCCTCTTCGCCCAGCTTCCCGACGCCAAGGCCCGAGGCTATCGCCCGGGCCGGTTTAGCTTCAACGTGAAAGGCGGCCGCTGTGAGGCGTGCAGAGGCGACGGGATCATAAAGATCGAGATGCACTTTTTGCCTGACGTCTACGTGCCGTGTGAGGTCTGCGAGGGGAAGCGCTACAACCGGGAAACGCTCGAAATTCGCTACAAGGGCAAGAACATCGCCGACGTGCTCGATATGACCGTGGAAGAGGGCGTGCACTTCTTTGAGAACATCCCGCGCATCAAGCAGAAACTTCAGACGCTCTTCGACGTGGGCCTGGGCTACATCAAACTCGGGCAGCCCGCGACGACGCTCTCTGGCGGAGAGGCACAACGCGTCAAATTAGCCACGGAACTCAGTCGGCGGAGCACGGGACAGACGTTTTATATCCTCGACGAGCCGACGACAGGCCTGCACTTTGATGACATCAAGAAACTGCTCGCGGTCCTCGGAAGGCTCACCGACGCGGGGAATTCGGTGCTCGTCATCGAACACAACCTCGACGTGATCAAGACGGCCGATTACATCATCGATCTGGGCCCTGAGGGAGGCGACGAAGGCGGGTATGTCGTCGCGAGGGGAACGCCTGAGATGATCGCCCGGTCGGGCACATACACGGGCGAGTTCCTCAAACGAGTGTTAAACGGATACTAAGAGCGATGCCACCACCTTCAGTCGCCGCACGGTTGGAAAACTTACCGAGCAGTCCTGGGGTCTACCTGATGAAGGACACGGGCGGGAAGATCATCTACATCGGGAAGGCCATTTCCCTGAAGAACCGAATAAGAACCTATTTTCATACTACGCCAGCGGCGCCGCGAACGATGGCACTCGTCGAACGGGTTGATGACATCGAGTGGATCATCACCAACACCGAAAAAGAGGCGCTTATCCTTGAGTCGAACCTTGTCAAGCTTCACAAGCCGCGATATAACGTGCGGCTCACCGACGACGGCAGCTTCCCGTACATCCGAATCACGAGCGACGAGTACCCGAGTATCACCGTGACGCGCGCGGTGCGAAACGACGGATCGGCCTATTTTGGCCCGTACACGAGCGCGCAGGCCACACGCCAAAGCGTGAAGGTGCTGCGTAAGGCGTTCCCGTTGCGCAGTTGCAGCAGAGACCTGCAGCGCGTTCTGCGGCCATGTCTTAACTATCAACTCAAGCTGTGTGCGGGTCCCTGTGCAGGCAAAACGGACCCCGACGCGTATGCCCAGCTCGTGACAGGCATGCAGCGGTTTCTCGAGGGACGCCAAGACGACATCCTCGATGAGCTGAAGCGCGAAATGCACGACGCGGCGACGGATATGGATTTCGAGCGCGCGGCGACGCTGCGCGATCGCATTGCCGCGCTCGAGAGCGTGCGAGAGCAGCAGTACGTGGAGCCGCGGTGCGGCGACGAAGATGTCATCGCCATCGCCCGCAGAGGTCCGCAGGCGTGCGCGCTCATACTCATGGTGCGCGACGGGAGGATCACGGGGCAGCAATCGTACGCCCTCCGTGGAACCGAAGGCGCTGAGGCGACTGAACTGATGACCGCGTTTGTCAAGCAACACTACTTCCACCTCGAGGGCCCCTACGTCCCGAAGGGGATTCTTCTCGAGCACGCGATTGAGGAGGCGGACGCCGTTGCGAATCTCCTCACCGAGATCAGGGGAAGTCGCGTGCACGTCAGCGTTCCCCGAGCCGGACCGAAGACAAAGCTCGTCGCGCTTGCTCGCAAGAACGCCGAATCGATGCTTAAAAAGCCAACAGCTGCCGATGCGTTGTACGTTCTCAAAGACGCCCTTCGGCTGCGTTCTTACCCCTACCGGATCGAGGCGTTCGACGTTTCGAATCTTGCCGGTGCCGAGGCCATGGGGTCAATGGCGGTCTTCATCGACGGCACGCCGCAGTTTAACGAGTATCGCTCCTACAAGATCAAAAGCATCGCCACGATTGACGATTATGCGATGCTCAAGGAGATTGTCGGCAGGCGATATCGAGAACGTGAGGGCCGCGCGGACCTCATCGTGGTTGACGGCGGAAAGGGGCAGGTGCGCGCCGTTAGGGACGTCCTCACGATGCTCGGCTTAAGGACCCCCCTTGTCGGCCTTGCAAAGCGTGAAGAGCTCGTTTACGTGCCTGGTCGGTCAGCGCCCGTCGCGGTGCCGCAGATCGCGCTCAACGTGCTGATGCGCATTCGTGACGAGGCGCATAGAACGGCCATCAGGAGACACCGCAACTTCCGTTCGCGTAAGCTCTTAGAGAGCACGCTCGATCAAATCCCGGGCGTCGGCAAACGACGAAAGGTCGAGCTCCTCAAACGTTTTGGATCAGTGGCTCAGCTCAAAAAGGCGAGCGTGGAAGAAATCCATTCCGTGCCTGCTGTTGACAAGACGACCGCTCGCAGCGTGTACAGTTTTTTTAACGAGCGACCCTCGACCGCTCGAGCGTTCGCTGCACACACGTAACGAACGCGACACGAGGAGACGTTATGGAAGCTTGGCGTCGCAGACTAGTTTTCGACCCGGTACCCCCGCTCGTTGAAGCGGAGAACGCAGCTATCAGCTATTTTGCGCGTCGGGATCTTTCAGGCGACGCCGTGCCATCTGCGAGGTCTCTGTGGGAGTTAAATGAGGTACAAACGCTGCTTCGGAAACAACAGGACGACGGCTCGTGGAGGTACCCCGGCGCTCGCCGCGTGCATGTGCGTTCGGGAGATAATTACGACCAGCTCGAAACGTACCGCATCGTAGGTCAGCTGGTCGAAAAATTCGGAATGGCCCGCGACCACTCGGCCGTGCGGCGGGCAGCCGAGTACCTCTTCTTGCACCAGACGAGTGAGGGCGATTTCCGGGGGATTTACGGCACCCAGTACTCCCCAAACTACTCTGCAGGAATCATGGAGCTTCTTATCAAAGCGGGCTATTCGCGCGATGAGCGGATAGCGCAGGGATTTGAGTGGCTGCTCGACATTCGTCAACGTGACGGGGGTTGGGCGATCCCGTTGAGAACCGTAGGCGCGAAGCTGAACTCCTTTACGAACGGGGCCACGGTCCAGCCAGATCGCTCGAAGCCGTTTTCCCATCTTGTGACGGGTGTTGTCTTGCGCGCCTTTGCTGCACACGAGCAGCATCGTGCTTCATCAGCGGCGAGGAACGCGGGCGCGCTGCTGGCCTCCCGATATTTTCGACGCGACGCTTATCCTGACAGGGGCGCGGTCGATTTTTGGACGAAGTTCTCGTATCCGTTTTGGTTCACCGACCTTTTGTCGTCGCTTGACTCGTTGTCGCGGCTCGGGTTTGATCGCGAAGACGCGGCAATCTACCAGGCGCTCGACTGGTTCGTCGCCCGGCAGCGACCAAGTGGGGTGTGGGAACTGCAAATGCTAAAGACGGCGGACAAGGCGCTTGCACTTTGGCTGAGCCTGGCGATTTGCCGCGTCTTAAAACGGTTCTACCACTGAGACGCAGCTTCCCAACGCAACCTCCCTTTTACGTCCCTCTTTCGCCAAAAAAGGCTGGTGCATCGCGCTTGCAAGCCAGTTCAAACGGCTTTGCTGACCGCGTTGCTAATGTATGGGTACGCGTCGAACGTCTGGTTGAAGGAGACGTTGACGTCTATGAAAAGGGGATGCGCTGCGACGACTCCGTTAAGGTTCATCATCACACTTTTCGTAAAGATGGTTTGGAACGCCGCGCTGATAGCAGGTCCGAAGTTTATGGTTGATTGTATTGGGATTTCGACGCTCCCACGCGCCGGAACTTGGATTCCATCAATTGTGCCCGTGCTCAAGACTTGGTTTCCCTCGACGAGTAGAAGGTTGTAATTCACGGAATTGACGGTGACTCCAACGACGTTCGGGTTGTACAGCTTGATCACAAACGTTAGGTTGAAACCTGAGCGTGACACGTTATCGATTGAGCGTACTGACACTCCTTGGACTTGAGGGGCTTGGAGGGTTAAAAAAAAAGCGGCACCTGCAACAGCGATAACGATAATAACGACGCCTATGATAGCGGCGATAGTTCTTGTCCGCATAGCCAAAGAATTAGCCTCTCCCTATATATAGGAACCGAAATAAGCGCTCCAGCTTGATGAGGTAAGCATTAAATGCCAGGCATGCCGCCTTCTTATGAACTAGAATCGCGGCACCGATGGCATCGAGCGAAAGACACGTAAAGCCAACTGCTTTGGTGCGACCCAGCACGTGACAGGAGGACAAACATAATATTATGCTTCTGCGCTACAGTAGACACGGCGCTATTGTCGAGTGCAATAATGCGCGCCGGATTCGTGGCGTCAAACCGCTAACGCGCGAGGCGAGCACAAATGCCATATGAGGAAGTCACAGGCTCGGATTGGGAGCGAACTGCGCTTTACCTTGCCGTTGGCATGCTGCTTATTGTTACTGGGGCAATTTTTCTTTTTGCCATCAACCGCGTGATAGGGGCGATCCTGTGGTTCGTCCTCATCGGTGTTGTGCTCACGTTTCTGGTCAGCTGGCACACGAAAACGTACGCGTATCGGTGCAAACAGTGTGGAGAGCAATTCGAGATATCACCTGTGACGAATTTCGTCAGTCCCCAAGGCGTAGGCAAAAACGGCGCGTGGAAGTACCTCAAATGCCCGCGCTGTAATAAGCACGAGCGCGCCGAGGTTCTAAAGAAAGTAAAACGATGATGGTCGTGCTGCTGGCGCGCTGCTGGCGCGCTGCTGGCGCGCTGCTTGCTGCAACAGCCACACGTCCGTTCGTTTCTATCGCAGCTGTTTCGTGCCGATACCCCCACATCAAAGCGTTGCTTCCACGTCAAGCCGGACCATTTGTACATGGACGTCTCCGTTTTCATCCTGCGGACGCCGCTCGACGTACGCACTGGCGATCTCTGCGACGAAATCCTCGCGTAACGCTTCCGGAAGGCGTTGCGTGTAGGGAAGGAAGACCGTGCGCAGCCAGCCCATAAGCGCTTCTTTCCCATCGTGCACCATGTCCTTTGGTATCAGCTGAACGCGTTTTGCAGAGAGGCCAACGCGTTTTAGAAACCCGTCGTACTCTTCGACGCTGTAGAAGAACCACGGGTAGGCGAAGCCAACAAAATAGCCTTTCCAGCGTCGGTGAGTCGTGATCTCGTTCGCGACGTCTGAGATCAACGCAGCATTGCCTTTTCCGCCGAACTGAAGGACTGCGCGCCCGTCCGTCTTGAGGCCCCGCTTGATTCCGCTGAGCACGGCGAGGTGATCGCTTACCCAGTGCAGGCTTGCAAACGACACGACGAGGTCGAACTCGTGGTGATAAGCGAGGCGGGTCGCATCACCCCACCGAAACTGTAGGTTAGGGAAATGCGCTGGGGGGAATCGCTGGTGGGCAAAAGCAACCATGCTTTCAGACGAGTCGATACCGATTATCGAACCATCTGGAACGAGCGCTGCAAGCTCAGCGGTGATCTTTCCATCGCCGCAGCAGATGTCCAATAATCGTTCAGCGCCCGCGAGTTTCAGGGTTCGAATAACGTCGCGTGCCCACTGTTGCTGCGGCGACGAGTGTTTTTCGTAGTCAGCCGCATCCCATCGGTAATTCACGTTAATTCGGATCCCCTGTGTCACTTCTTCGTCAATCAAACCGTTCCAGCGCCCACGCCCGCCCGTCAACGCCTATTTCCGCGTGCGTTGTAGAGGGTTATGTTTGCAGCACCACTCGATAGTGCGCCTTGCTGTTGCGGACGCGCTGGACAGCACGGTTTGCGTCGTTATAAGAGAACGCCTCGGTCCGCGCGACAATGCCGTGGCGCGCAGCGAATGCGAGCATCTCTTGCATTACGCCCCTGCCGCCCGTTACGCTTCCGCTGATCGATTTTTGTCCGGCAACGAGCTTGGATGCCGGTGCTCCTATCTCGCCTTCTTCGCCGGTCAGTCGACTGACGATCGTCAAATGACCGTTCGGCCGCAGAGCCTCCACATATGTGGCCCACGGGAGCGGTCCGGTTGCCGTGGATACGATGAAGTCGAGGGTGCGCTCAGTGTCTCGCATTTGACCCGCGTCGCGGCTATTCAAAAAATGATCCGCGCCAAAAGTGTATGCATCGTCTTTCTTTTCGGGGTTTGTCGAAAAGGCGGTTACTTCGCACCCCATAGCGTGCGCGAATTGTAAAGCTAAATGTCCGAGTCCGCCGATACCGACAACGCCGACGCGATGATGCGGGCGAAGGTCATAGCGCCTCATTGGCGCGAACACGGTCACGCCCGCGCACATGAGCGGCGCCGCGCCTGCCGAATCGAGTGCATCAGGAATCGCGAAGGCAAAACGGCTATCGGTGCGAACGAAATCGGCGAATCCGCCGTGTCTCTTGACACACGTGAGCACCTTGTTTCGGCACAGGTTCTCGTACCCGTTTAGACACCACTCACAGCGTAAGCAGCTGCCCGATTGCCACCCCACACCTACTCGTTGGCCAATGCTGAGCTGCTCAACCTCAGTGCCAGTCGCCGCGACCGCGCCGATAATCTCGTGTCCTGGTACGAGTGGGTAGCGCGAGATGTTCCAGTCATCGTCGATCAGGTGCACGTCGCTGTGGCAGACCCCGCAATGGCTGACTTTGACGTCGATGTCGTACGGGCCTAGTTGGAGCGGCTCATAGTCAAAGGGTTGAAGCGCCGCACCAGGCCCCTGCGCAGCAAACGCATGAATTCGCATTGTCTTCTCGGTGAACTCTGTATGCCGGTCGTGGCACTTTACTGTTTGCCTGTGGCAAGGCTGCTGCACCTCGGAAGGCTTCGCTGGTGAGTTCTACCCCCCTAAGCCTTTTGATCCCAGCCCTAAACTGTTA
>JBAULJ010000087.1:0-17479 GCA_049578125.1 Halobacteriota archaeon | reverse complement strand
TGCTTGGGCGACGCAAAAGACGTAGCTCCCAAATTCCCAGGGGCCGCAGAGCGGGTTATTATGAATTTACCGCATAGTGCCTTCAATTTCTTAGGCGAAGCCTTGACCATACTCAGCAGCAGCGGTGGCTTTATCCATTACTACGACGTGAAACCTGAGAACGAGTTTCCTCAAACCATTGAAACAGTCAAAAAATTTGTCCAAAATCGTGATAGAACGGTTGAGACGATTAATCTTAAAAAAGTAAGATCCTACGCTCCGCGTCAATATCATATCGTTGTTGACCTAAAAATCGCCCCCAGTTGACGTTGCGTGGCTTCTTCTTTTGACTCGAAGCAAACTGGAAAGCGAGATTCACCTTATCTGTGCAACCAACGGGGCTCGCCTTTTGTGTAGAGCGCGCAGCACTTGCTCGGATATTTTTTGAACTTGACGTGATTCCACGCCCAGCAGCTGGGCTGTTTCCTCAGCAGTGTTCTTCTTATCGATTAGTTCACACAAAATTCGATCGAGCAGTAGATACGAGATGCCTAGTTCTTCTTCATCTGTTTGTCCTAACCAAAGTCCAGCCGAGGGTGCCTTCGAGACTATTCTTTCTGGAATATTTAGATGCCGCGCTAGCTGAAAAACTTGAGTCTTATAGAGGCTACCTATAGGCAGAACGTCTACACCGCCGTCTCCGTACTTAGTGAAGTAGCCAGTGAGCAGCTCTGTTCGATTCCCAGTTCCTAGAACTAATCGGCGGTCAGCGTTCGACGCGACATAGCTGAGGGCCATTCTAATTCGAGGCTTCAAATTTGCCTCGGCCATCGAAAGTCGGTCGAGTGTGTGAGCAGGCAGGATTGGCTTTGCCGATTCTTTGAAGCAGTTGACTAGGTCATTGATCTCAATTATCGTGAACGGGAGCTTATACGCTTCAACGATAGAAGTTGCATCGACCACGTCTTGCGCCGACGTAACCCCTTTTTCAGGCAATATCAACGCTTTCGTATTTACAACGTCGTGCGCTAATGCGGCGACAACTGACGAATCAACCCCCCCACTCAAAGCAACGACTGCACCTCGAGCATTGGCAGATTGTACTCTGGCTTTTATGAAGCGTTTGAGCTGCCGGGGGATTGCACCAAGGGCATCTTCATTCAACGCAAGCGAATACATGACTAAAAATGGTTCAATCGCTGGCGCCAAAAACATCTTTGACTGTGCTAAAGACTTTTGACTTGCGGCTGGCTTTCGCGATTGTTTCGTCGCTTATAGATGCAAGCTCTTGAAAAAGCGCTTTTTCCCTTTCGGTCAGATTCCTTGGAATCTCAACGATTAACGTCGTGTATTGACTGCCCCGACCGCGCCCATGAATGCTTGGAGCGCCCTTGTCCTTCACTCGTATCGTGGTGCCGCTTTGCGTTCCTGCGTGAAGATCTAACTTTAGAGCACCGTATACAGACGGTACTTCGATTTGCCCGCCCAACGCTGCCGTTGAGACGCTTATAGTTACGTCACAATAGATGTCATCGCCTTCGCGCTTGAACACGGGATGTGGTCTAACGTGTACAACTATAAGCAAATCACCTGGGGGCCCGCCGCGGACCCCTACAGAACCTTCACCCGCTTTTCGGATGTGTAAGCCTGAATATGCCCCTGCTGGAACCTTGATAGGGACTGTCTTCGTAGATCTGATCCTTCCAGTACTGTTACAATGCTTGCATTTGGTCTCGAATATCTTACCTTCACCTTGACACTCAGGGCAAGTTTCGATCCTGATAACCTGGCCCCCAAAGATGTTGTGAGCACGCTGTATCTCGCCTCTACCACCACAGGAAGGGCACGTTTTTATGTCACTGCCTGGTTCGGCACCTGTTCCTGCGCAGTTATCACAGCGTTGATATCGAGATACTTTTAGTTTGACTTCAGCCCCAAAAATTGACTCTTCAAATGATAATTCGACGTCGGCTTGCAAATCGGGACCTCTTCGCGGACTTGTCGGACGCGTCCTTGTTTGGGTCCCGAATGGACTGGTGCCGAAGCCCCCTCCGAAGAATGTCTCGAAAATATCTGAAAAGTTGCCAAATCCGCCGTAATCGCTGAATCCTGCACCAGACGAAGCTTGCCCGAAACCTGCTTGGCCAACCCTGTCATAGGTTGAGCGTTTGCTTGGATTGCTGAGTGTCTCATAAGCCTCAGTAATCTCCTTAAACTTGTCTTCTGCCTCGCTTTTGTCGGGGCACACATCAGGATGATATTTTAAGGCAAGTTTTCTATAGGCTTTCTTTATCTCTGCCTCTGTGGCAGTTTTGTCAACTCCTAGCACTTCGTAATAATCACGATTCATGAGGTCTATTTACGCACTACTTCTCGTCGACTACCTCGTAGTCCGATTCTTCGGTCGGGGGTTCTTGTTTTGCATCTTCTGCAGTCTTAGCGTAGAGCTCGGTCGTAATTTGATAAATCGTGTTCGTTAGTTGTTCTGTTGCCTGTTTAATGGCCTGGATGTCTGTACCGTTGAGGGCCTCGCGCACTTTTTCGATTTCGGTCGAAACCTTGCTCTTATTAGAAGCGTCGACCTTATCTCCAGACTCTCTCAACGTTTTTTCGGCCGTATATACCATAGAATCCGCGCCATTTCTGATCTCCGCTTCTTCTTTCTTCTTTCGATCCTCATCAGCGTGGGCCTCAGCATCTTTCATCAAGCGGTCAATCTCTTCTTTACTGAGACCGCTCGTCGACGTGATGGTAATCTTCTGCTCGTTGCCCGTTCCCAAATCCTTTGCCGAAACGTGCACAATACCGTTAGCGTCTATATCGAAAGTGACGTCGATTTGGGGAACGCCTCGTGGCGCAGGGGGGATTCCGACTAACTGAAATCGCCCGAGGGTTTTGTTACCGACAGCCATTTCCCGTTCACCCTGAAGCACGTGAATCTCAACAGAGGTCTGGCTATCAGCTGCAGTCGAAAAAACTTGAGATTTCTTGGTAGGAATGGTGGTATTCTTCTCTATCAGTTTAGTGAATACGGCGCCGAGGGTTTCTATTCCCAAGGATAAGGGAGTGACGTCGAGCAGCAACACGTCTTTCACCTCGCCGACAAGAATACCGGCTTGGATTGCAGCGCCGATTGCCACGCATTCGTCCGGGTTAATGCCACGATCAGGCTCTTTGCCTAAGTACTGCTTTATCGCGTTTTGCACCGCAGGAGTGCGAGTAGAGCCCCCGACTAGTAGGATGCGGTCGATATCCTTTGGCTCAAGCTTTGCGTCTTTCATAGCCTGTCTCATCGGCCCCATCGTCTTTTCGATCAAGTCCTCCGTCAGCTTGTCAAACTGCGCCCGCGTCAACGACATATCCAAGTGCTTTGGACCGTTTTGATCTGCCGTGATAAACGGGAGGTTTACCGCCGCGCTGGTCAGCGTTGATAACTCGATCTTAGCCTTCTCTGCCGCCTCCTTGAGCCTCTGCAAGGCCATCTTGTCGTTTCTGAGATCGATGCCATGGTCCTTGTTGAACTGATCGGCAAGATAATCGATAATCCTTTGATCAAAGTCATCGCCACCGAGTAGGTTGTTGCCGTTAGTCGCTTTTACGTGAAATACCCCGTCACCGATATCCAATATCGACACGTCAAATGTTCCGCCGCCAAGATCAAAAACCAAAATCTTCTGATCTTCTGCTTTATCCAAGCCGTACGCGAGGGCAGATGCTGTTGGTTCATTAATAATCCGCAAGACTTCAAGACCTGCTATAGTACCCGCGTCTTTCGTGGCTTGACGCTGACTATCGTTGAAATACGCAGGGACAGTGACAACGGCTTGGCTCACCTTCTCACCAAGATAATTCTCAGCATCTTGCCGCAATTTCTGTATGATCATTGCTGAGATTTCTTGTGGTGTGTAGGTCTTACCTTCAATGGCGACCGTGAAGTCGGAGCCCATCTTCCTTTTTATAGACGAAATTGTGTGATCTGGATTAGTAATCGCCTGCCTTTTTGCAATCTCGCCTACAACTCGTTCATTCTTCACGAAAGCTACTACGGAGGGCGTCGTTCGATTTCCTTCTGCGTTTGGGATTACTACTGGTTCTCCTCCTTCCATGACTGCGACGACAGAGTTAGTCGTTCCTAAATCTATGCCTATTACCTTGCTCATCTGTCCACCTTATTTGTGCTTTTGTTAACCTTCACTTTGGAAGGCCGAATCACCTTTTCATGAAGCTTATAGCCCTTTTGAATCTCCTCAATTATCACGTTATCTGGCAGGTTAGTATCCCCTTCAGTCATAATCGCTTCGTGCAAATGCGGATCAAACAACTCTCCGACCGACTTTACGCTCGTGACGCCGTTCTTGCCAAGAATATCGCATAGCTGTTTGTGTATCAATTCGATTCCTTCAGAAATACCTTGGTTGCTCTCAGTCCGCAGTGCCTGAGCAGCTCGTTCAAGATTGTCAGAGATGACAAGTAATTCCTTAATCAGTTCAACAGATGCGTACTTTGAGAGATGCTCACTTTGTGTCTTAGTTCGCCGCTTAAAGTTTTCAAAGTCAGCCTGAAGTCTTTGTAAGCGCGAGAAGTATTCCTCATTCTGTTTTTTGACGCTGTCAAGTTCCTCCAAAAGAGCTGCTTCCTCAGCGGGAATTTCAACTTCGATAAGCTCCAGGTCATCATCTTGTGGAATCGGCGATACCCCCTCCAGAAAAAGACTGCATTTTTTATATGTTTGCACTTCTATATAAAAGCTTTTACGAGAGCTAAATTGAAAAACGTCGATTCTGGGCGCTTTTTTTAAGTTTAAGAGTGCGCGTGGGGCGCATTGACTGAGACTCTTACAGTCACCTCACACAATAATGCTATAATTGTCGATGTTCTTTCGGATGGTCGTTGCCGATTCAACGGTGCAATGTACTCCAATGATTTTCCCGGCCTCGACGAGAATTCCGTGCCCGAAACGACAGTTCTCCCCAATTATGGCTCCCAAATTCATTACGTGGTGGAGCTCCCCATCGAGAAACGGCATCGCAAGCTTTGTTTGCTCGGCAATGAAATGCGAACCGATCATCGTATTTTTTCCAATGATTGAGTTTGCGACAAGCGAATGAGACCCCAACCGCACATCATTCATTATCAAAGAGTTTCGCACCTCGGTAAAAGAGTCGATGGTAACGCCGTTTCCAATGCTCGTAGACGGCAATATCGTGACATTAGGTCCGATCTCAACATCTCTGCCTACCACGACTGGACCAAGCACGTAAGACCCCGATCTTATGATTGAATTCTCGCCTAAGATGACGCTGCCCCGCACTTTCGCATCGTCTTCTATTTGGCCGTTCTGTTGCGCTGATACCTCTTTGATGGAGGCCAGCACCGCAGCGTTTGCATTGAGCAGATCCCAAGGATAGCTGGCGTCGATCCACATGGACGTCGTTTGAACCCCAGTGACATCGTACTGCTTCTCGATCATCCTCTGAATGGTGTCTGTTATCTCATATTCTCCTCTTGGAGATATCTTGGTGTAGGGAATCTCGTTAAATGCTGTAGGCGCAAAAACGTAAATCCCAGTGTTAATGTAATGGCTAATATCAGTGCCAGGCTTTTCGACTATTTGCGTGACGCGGTTTCCTTCCGTTGTAACGACTCCGTAACCCTTGACGTTTTCTTTCACGGTCAAAAGTAGCGTTACGTCGCCGGACGCGCTACTCATGACTTCTTCAATAGCCTCCGGACTGGTTAGGTTGTCACCGTTTAGAACCAAGAAGTTGTCCTCGATTGAATCTTCGGCCAGCTTAATAGCGTGGGCCGTTCCGAGCTGCTGCGGCTGCTCGACATACGTTATTTTTACGCCGAATTTCTTGCCACCTTCGAAGTAGTTCATTACTTTTTCTTTCTTGTAGCCAACTACAAGGCTTATGTCGGTAACTCCGCTCCGAGCAAGAGAGTCAATCACATATTCAAGAATGGGCCGGTTAGCCACAGGCACCATTGCCTTTGGTTGAGTTAATGTAAATGGCCTTAAACGCGTTCCTTCGCCTGCAGCTAAGACAATGGCTTTCACTGTATCCCTTCGCACATCTATACGGAAAATAACTATATAGTCGTTACTTATCATGCTGAGTGGAGCGCAAAAGTTGGATTCTATACTGCAAGATACATGCTCACGCTCACGAATAGGGCCACTCATGAAAGGAGAGCAATGCAAGAACCTGCAGGAGCTAACGAGAGTTGTCGCAGACAACGCCATTTTCCCTGATAGCGAAATGTTAGGTAAGCGCAAAGCGTTTGCTGAACACGTCGAAGCGTTTCACAACGATTCTCGAATCCCGCTCTACACGGACTATGAGGGAATTGTTTTGATGACTGCCCACCAGCCAAATTTCTTTCCGTACAGTGGGGTTGTGCGAAAGGCGGTGCTGATGCACGCGGTTGCAGAACATCTGCGAGACAGTCTCAACTGTCCTGTAGTGGAGCTCTTCTGCTTTGCGGACCAGGACTTCGCGGATGAAAGGTGGTTCCGAGAAGCGCAACTACCGAGCGTTAGAAACAGAAACGGCACGCTCAGCCTACATTTGTCGATCGCTGAAACTTACAACAACAAGATCCTACGCGCTGTTCCGAAACCTGAAAATAACGAAATAGAAAAGATAAAGAACGAAATTCAACGCTGGGCGACTGAATCAAGAGATTCCATCTTAAAAAACTCAAAGCACTTGGGGTTGGAGGTCCCCGACGTTCACTTAGACACGCGATCTGTCTTTGAGCTTATTGATCGCGCCAGCGAGAGAAGTATGAACGCGGCTGATTTTAACGCTTTTTTTTTAGCGTACCTCATCGAAGAATGTGGGTACAAAACTGCTTTCGCGCGCTTTTCGGAATGCCAACAGGTATTCCGTGACGAAATCGCCTTTATGTTAGAGAACTTCGACAAATATGCGAGATTGATGACTGAATCGCAGAAGAAACCCGCTCCAATGCCACACGCCCCTATCTGGTACCATTGCCCTTGCGACGGGAAAGCAGACGTCGAGGTAAAGCGCACGTCCGACCGCACGCTCATTGCAAGGTGTCGTGTGTGCGACACAACTTCTGAGTTCGAAGGCAACTTGCGCTCAGCACTGCAGCAGATGTTGCCAAATGTGTCGCTACGAGCAGAAGCCGTGCTTATCGCTTTCAGCGGCATAGGTATTACATTCTATGTCGGCGGCAAAGGCGGCGTCGAATATCTCAGCAGAGCCGACAAGATCGCTGAAGCCCTTGGAGTACGGTTTCCGGTCGTCTCCACGTGGAGGCCCAAAGATATATACGGAGGCATCGGCCAGCTGGATGCAATCCTAGAACTATTGAGGGTGAGATTTCAATACAATCTTCTTAGGAATGACGAGAAGTGCGATGCAGCAATCCTACAACGCGAGTTGGATGACATTCTAGCGGATATCGATGGAGCAGTGTGCGCGCTCGATAATCTGAAAAGTGCCGTCGCAAATAGGAAAGTTGATAGTTTTAAAGAAAAAATAGCTTTTATCGTCAACATGCAAAATCAGTTGAAGACGCGTTTTGAAAGAAACAAGATCGCACGAGATCGCTCGATAGTAGCTAACACAAAGAAGACGCTTACATTGATTCCCTCTATCATTGATTATGCAGTCAACGTCGGGGTACAATCGACCGTCGCGCAATGGTCGAACGCACTGGAACAAAACGTGCATTTTGATGCGGTGTTGCCCTTGAATACCAATACTTCAATGGACGCGATGTTCGAAACGACAAAACAACTATGCGTCGGTGATTTATTTGAGTAAGGTAATTCTAGCGATCGGAGCTCATCCTGATGATTGTGAATTAGGTTGCTACGCCACATTAGCCTATCACAAAAACAAAGGAGACACGGTTCACCTGTTAGTACTCTCCAGAGGTGAGGCAGGAGGGCCAAGCGACAGAAGAATCACAGAGTGCAAGGATGCCGCCCGGGTACTTGGCGCGGACAGCATTACGATTAAGGGTCTAAGAGATCGGATGATCACGACTGACTATCAGACTATCGAGCTTATTCAGGCAAAGTTAGATGAATTGCAACCCGACCGGATATACACTCACAGCCCGCATGACCATCATCAAGATCATCGAAACGCTGCACTTGCAACCATGACGCTTTATCGACACGTGGACGATATATTCCTCTATGAGTCCCCAAGCGTATCACTAGACTTTACTCCACGGGTCTTCGTCAATATAACTAAATTCTTCAACATCAAAATCGAGGCTTTGAAACTCCACGAAACCCAGAATGACAAGTACTACGTTAGAACGGAAGCGATCGCCGGTCTTGCTCAGTATCGCGCTTTTCAGGCTGGGATGCTAGCTATGCATAATCACAGCAAAGCTGAAGCTTTCGATCTCGCAAAACTTACTTTATAGTAGTTGTCGCGGATGCACTTTTCAAGACGCCTAGGCCCCTCTTTTAGGTTTGATCACGTCACGCCTGTCTTTGATTGCTAAGCGAGCTGCCCGCAACGCCCATATTATAAGAAAAAAAATGGTAATGAAGGTAAGGGCAGTCAGCAAGCTGTACGGCGTGATTCCGCCCGTCAGATTTACAAGTGTCTGAGAATAGCCCAGAAAAAGGCCAACAACAACTATTACGGTAATGCTTAATCCGATCGATATTGCTAATCGCTCGGTTAGTTCCAGCTGGTTTAGTCTTGGAAAAAATGCGAGCGACATGGCAAACCCAGGCACGACGAGGACGGCTATAAAAGCGAGGGCAATTTGTATTATGCTCGACATTTTTGCTCCTGACTCATCCGCTTAAAACACACACGGAACTCTGGAAAACGCTTTGCGTCCAGCTAGAAGCTGAACGAACCTTAACTCTTTCTTCCAAAAATGAAGTCACGCGATCAATCGTTGTTGCTGACAAATCGACTTAGCTTCTTAATACCGTGAGCGAATTTAGTTTCTGGCTCATAGTTGATGAGCTTCTTTGCCAGGCTGATATCTGCGAGAGATCGCCTCCCATCGCCAACCCGCGGAGCAACATGCACGATGCGCGCAGCCGAGGGCACAATTTCTTTGATCATTTTGGCGAGGTCGTTTATGGACGTCTCTACCCCACTTCCGATGTTTACAGCGGCATCTGTGACTTTGCTTTTTGCCGCCAGCAGATTTGCCTTGGCTACGTCCTCCACGTAGACGAAATCACGAGTCTGTTTGCCATCCCCAAATATCTGGATCGGCGCATTTGTTCTCGCGCCGTGGAAGAACTTGCTTATCACACCAGAATAGGCGTTTTCGGGTCGCTGATACGGCCCATATACATTGAAATATCTCAGAGAAAGCGCGTCAATGCCGTACAGACTGTGATAAGCGGCCATATAAAGCTCGCCGGAGTACTTACTGGCTGCATATTGCGACAATGGCCGGATCGGCTGCAGTTCGTCGGTAGGAAAAACATCTGCATTCCCGTAAACGGCAGCGCTCGATGAATAGATTATCCTCGACACGTCACTCTTCCGAGCAGCTTCACACACTGAGACCGTTCCTAAAACGTTGTTTTCCAAATCAGCAAATGGCTCTCGCGTGCTAGCTACGACATCTATGCGCGCAGCAGTGTGGAAGACTATATCGACATCTTTGAGTGCTCTAAAAGTCGTTTCAGCGTCGCGAATGTCACCTTTTATAAACTGCACATTAGGCAATCGAACTACTCGCGCTACATTGCTGAGATTGTCCAAAATCCGTACTTCTGAGAGCTCGTTTGAAAGTAACTCAGCGATCTGATTACCGATAAATCCGTACCCGCCTGTAACTAGCCCAATCATGTCAGTCACGATAACAAAGGACAGTTTCATTCCCTTCGGCTAATATTTAAAAGCATCGTAAGG
The DNA here is from genome assembly GCA_049578125.1 of Halobacteriota archaeon. Taxonomy (GTDB): domain Archaea; phylum Halobacteriota; class Bog-38; order Methanoflorentales; family Methanoflorentaceae; genus Methanoflorens. Next base: position 7,616 of record JBAULJ010000087.1, on the reverse strand, counting down.
CTGAAGGTGGCCTTTCTTTGCGATAAGCTCCGTCTAGTTTGAGGTCTGTGTAAGGGTTCCCCATTTGTAGGGGTACTCCAATGCAAGCTTCTTGTTTTCACACGGCGGAGCGTCTTTATCAGGGCATGTCACGAGGCAATCGCCGTGACAAATTGGCGTGAAATGCCCGCGCTGGTCCCTCACAGTCAATTTACCGAGCGTTGTGCATTGTGTTGGCCTGAATGAGGCAGGATCAACCTGCTCCAAGCATATCGACAGGGTCATTTTGTACTTCCCACAAAGCGATTCAACTTGCTTGTATAGGTTTAACCGATCCACCAAACCAAGCGAATAATTCCCATCTTTGAGCGCATAGCTGGCTCGTACTTGAGCAACCAAATCAGAGAATGGACTTCTGTCGATCCCAGAGATTAGCCTCCCAAAAACCCTCGTGTTGAATGTGCCTGTCGATATGGTCACATTCCTAACGCCTATCGAACTTAACGCCTCAAAGAGCTCGGTTAGCTCATCGTGATCGTCTGTAAACCCGGAGATGATAGGATCTATTCTTGCTACCACATCTATGCCATCGTTAACGAGCTCCTCAATCGCTCTAAGCCTTCTAAAGGCCGGCGGGGCTTTGCCTAGCGCGTGCAGTTTCTTGTCGTTAATGCTCTCACACGTAAACGAAACGCGAAGTCGTTCGTAGTTGCACCAACTGGTCTCAAGGATTCTCAAAACGAGGTCTGACTTGGTGACGATAGTGAAGTAGACATCGTGTTTGACAGCAACTCTCATGGAGCGTAAAGAAGTATTATATACGAGGTCGAGCGGCTGGAAAGGGTCCGTTACCGCACAAAAATAGAGCGGCGGGCAGATCGCTACGCTGCTTAGCTCAGCGTCAAGCAGTTCTGGTGTGTTTTCGTATACTTCTATCGAGCGCCCAGAACGAGACCACGGGTAGCCTTTGGCGTAGCAATAAACGCAGTCAAAAAAGCAATGTCCGCTTTTCGTTATGTTCACTATGGCTGCGTGCGGACACTTCCGATGATTGGCACGATATGGGAAATCGTGTATAATTCTGCTGCGTCGCTCGATTGGAACTGCTTTGTACATTCTTATGTCTTTCATGTATTCAAATCTTAATAATAAACGGCATGCTCAAAGCGAAGAGCTCACGCTTTTTTTGTGGATCCGCATTCAAACAATCGAAAAGTTGAAGGCGATAACTAAGGTAAAGAACCATACATATCTGTATATCTGCGCCTGCACGGATAGTAAAGATACTCGAGCGACGATTAAATGAACTGGCTAGAGAAATTTGTTTACAGGTTGTACATTGTTTTATTCAGAATTAGCACAGGCAATGCGCGAATTTACTTAGCACGGAGACTAGGCGTACGGATTGGCAGCAACTGCCAACTTTATTACTGCAACTTGAGCACCGAACCGTATCTAATCTCGGTCGGCAATAACTGTAAGATTACTTATGGGGTTACATTCATGACCCACGACGGCGCGAAGTGGGTTTTGGAACAAAATCACGATTTTGAAGGCACCAAGTTTGGTCCGATAACTATCCGCGACAATTCTTTCATTGGCGTAAATTCAATCATAATGCCCGATGTGGCGATCGGCCCTAACGGTATCGTCGGGGCAGGATCCGTAGTCACAAGGGATGTTCCTCCGAATACGGTGTATGCGGGCAACCCTGCGAGATTTATTTGCACCTATGAAGAATATCTAGAAAAATGTCAACTCAAAAATACCGGCAAGATCCCTCGGGAAAACATGAAAGAGGTTTTGACTAAGATGTTTGAGCAAGAGCTCGAGCAACGAGTTGAACTTGGAGATTAAGCGCTTAGGAAAAGGAGCAACGCGGATCGAAAAACCAGGAATATTGATATTGCTATCCATATCGCGGCCCCATGGTCTCGTAGCAGAGTAAATTTCACTTCTTGCAAGCCGCCAACTTTTTTTGTCGCACCAACAGAATAAGGGAAGTGTCTCTTACGTGCTACAAGCTTTAGAGCCGAGCCACACTTGTGGACTGCTGTAAACGCCTGCGCGGCGCTAAGCTGATTTACTGCCGTCAGCGCCCCCGCGTGAACAGTAAAGAGTCGTGAACTTAGTGAAAGAAGAGGCAAACGCTACCCAAGCATCTGTTGCGCTGACGACTAAACGTAATTCAAGTGGTGCAATATTTCCTCGATTTCTGCACGAGTGACAAAAACTGTCTCTCTCGGAGTATACGGCTTGATGTCTCCGTGAGCTGCCAGATCAGTATAGTATTTGTGAACGTGTGACAGTTTTTCCATCTCTGGCGCAATTATGAACATGTCTTCGGTTTCGTAAGCGCGCCTCTGTTCGCTCTCCGTCATGAGCTCTTCTCTGAGTTTTTCACCGGGCTTGATGCCGATTATCTCGGAGCTAATCGAGTCGGGCTTAAGTCCATATTTCGGCGCCAACACTTGTATCATGACGTCCGCAACTTCCGTAATTCTCATCCTTTTCATCTTAAGAATGAAAACTTCCCCACCTCTAGCCGTTTCACACGCTTTCGAAATCATTCTTAGCGCGTTGTACATAAGAATGTTCGGTCTTACCATCTCCTCGTGTGTGATTGTGACCGGCCCTCCGGCTTCGATTTGTCTTCGGAACAAAGGGAATACAGAACCTCGCGAACCGAGCACATTGCCGAATCTAACAGATGCAAAAACGGTTCCCGAATCCGCTTCCGCAGTGTTTGCAATGGATAACAGACGCTCTGCGAAGAGCTTAGAGGCACCATAGGCCGTGGTAGGCTTAACAGCTTTTCCCGTGCTTGTAAAAATAACCTTCCGGACGTGATGCCGCAAACAGACCTCGATGAGGTTCTGGGTTCCTATGATGTTCGTTTTGACGGCCTCGTAGGGATTGTACTCGCACATCGGTACATTCTTAAGCGCGGCAAGATGGAAGACGAAATCAACGCCATCAAAAAGAGGTTCAATCCGTTCTTTATCTCGTATGTCAGCAATAAAAAAAGAGACTTTGTTAGATTTGAGATCTTGCTCAAGGTCATAGAGCGCGCCTTCGTTATTGTCCAAAAGCACGATGCCACGAGGGCTCGCCTTTAGCAAAGTCCGAACAAGCTGACTTCCTACTGAGCCAGCTCCGCCCGTTATCAAGAACGTCTTATTGGAATAAAACGAGGTCCCATTATCGCTCATGTGTTCTCAAGATCCTTGAAAGCGGTTTTTCTTGTTTCGGCATCGCTCTTATAACTTTCTTTCATGACAACTGGCATCGACAAGTCGTCGGCCGTTTTAGTTCAAATCGTGATTAATGACGTGAACGAACAGCTGGCGACGATGCATCCCTGTCTGTTTGTGCTAAGCGAGAACAATACATTATACTGTCCTAGCGCAGTTACTAGCCGGCATCGCAGCGAGATCGTCGTATCATATCAGAGTTATGAACAACTCTCAGACACGCGCTTCAGCCTTGTCAATTGTCAAGCCCTAAAAGCTCTTTAAGCAAGGCCTTTTCTTTCGACGCGCACTCCTGTTTTGAGTATTTCGCAAGAGCAACGGACCTACATATTTGTGGAAGCGCTTCATTCTCCAAGGCTTTCGAAATCTTCTTCGCGATGATAACCGGATCATCAGGCGTAAGATACCCAGTAACCCCGTCAATTATGGTATCTCTTATTCCAAACACGTTCGTACCGACGGCGGGGGTTCCGCAAGACATCGCCTCGATCAGAACCCTTGGCTGTCCTTCGATAGAACTGGTCATCACCACCAAGTCTGCCATGTTAAGAAACTTCGGCACGTCAGAGTATGGCACGGCACCGGTAAAAAGAACTTCATCGGCAACCCCAAGCGATTCTGCCATTTCTTTGAGTTCATCTTCGAGCTCTCCAGCGCCAACGATAAAAAGTTTAAATTTCATATCAAGCTGCTGAACTGCCTTCAGAAGCAAATCGAGCCTTTTTACCGGATGCAATCTCCCTATAAACATAAGGATTTTTTCGTCTCGAATGCCGTACCTTTTCTTTAGCTCAGTGACATCAAGTCCTGGCCGAAAAACGTCTTCGTCAAAAGTCAACGGTATTATGGCCACGCTCTTAGCGCCTCTTTGATTGAGCTCCTTTTCAAGAGCCTCATTGCGGGTGACGACAACATCAGCATTTTTGATGACGTAATCTTCTATTAGCCTAGCGACGGTTCCGAGGGCTCTCCCTCTGTTTACGTGCGTCACTTGATATGCCCAGTTGTATTCATAAAACACTATTGAAGGCTTTCTTTTGATTTTTGCTGCCAAAATCGCACCTGGACAAGCGGCAGAGAAGCCCCTTACAAGAGAGTTGCCCTTCAATCGCCGGGCAACTTTGAATGTACTCAAGACTGCATAAGAAAGGTGCCAAAGACCAAATCGTTGAAAAAACGCCGACGGGACGTGTTTTATGGTGGGGGCCAATTCAAATTTGCGGGTATCTCCGGTAAACAAGAAGATATCGCACATATCCTCGTATATTCGCAAAAAATCCTGCAGCAGACGAATCATGCTGCCGTCGGTGTTCACGCTGTCAATTAGTCGAACGTCAAATGAAGTTACAAACAGAATTCTGCACCTTTCTTGAGCCATCCGATTCATCATAGCAGAGTGAACGTTAATAATCTTTTAGACAAGCCAACAGGAGTATATTTAACAAGAGCGGGTTGAATAGTTGACCGACATGGCCAGCATTATCGCAAGATTTGCATCGGCTTTCCAAAAAGCGCGCGACTTACTGTCTCTGCACTTCATCCGGAGTATCTTGCGAGGGCTCTCTGTCTTAGGAGCCGGATACGCGCTGGCGAAAATCATCTCGCTGGCAGAGGAGCTCTTTATAGGCCGTTACCTCGGTGTCGAAGTTTACGGAACCTATCTCATCATCCTTGCCATAGCTACCATTTTGAACGCGGTAATGACCCTTGGACTTCCGAAAGCTGTCGTGAAGATCGTGGCCGAACGAAACGAGCGCATCGCTGACGTGCCGACACTTGCTTTTTTTTTGGCTTTTTTTCTTTCGATTGCGATATCCGTGCCTGTAATAATTATCGCGTCTTCCAACAGCTTGCTAACACTGCTTGGTATTACACAATATGAGTTGGTTTTTGGCTACATCATAGCATTTTTGCTTACGCTATACACCGTCGCACAATCTTTCAAACTGGCGCTGTATAAGATCAGATTTGTCGTCGTCGCGGACATCATTTACTGGAGTGTTGCGCTCATCTTTTTCGTACTTTTTCGTAACTTGTCGCTGGGTTTGGTTGGCCTATGTATCGGCTCTTTGTTAGGCTCTCTCGTACTCATTCTAAGAGTGCCGCTTGGTTTCGCACGCTTCTCGATTCCGGGCATCAAATCGCTCATCCCACTCAGCGTTTATCTGGGTGCGGATAGCGTGCTCGGTATCTCTGCGCAGCAGATTAGTATCCTCTATTTGAACGTGATAGCAACCGCTTTCGCTGTCGGAGTCTTTGGGGCACACTATCGGTCCAGCATATTTCTGATCGTGCCGCTCGTAACCGTGCTTTCAATGGCGCTGTACCCTCGTTTCTGCTCAATTGACTGGCGGCTACGGCCCGGAGTTGGGAGGTATCTAGCGTACCTCGGCATTCCAATATGTGTCGCGGCGTTTTTGCTGTCTTATGCAAGTGGCGTGTTCTTCCTGCAAATCTTCAGGGTTGTACTGATCCCCCCGCTTCTGCTTATCCTCGCAATTTACTCAGGGCTCTTTGTCTACAACAGGATATGGGATAAACTAGTAACCGCCTGTGAGGGTGCTAAAATGGTTGGCTGGGGCATCGTATTTGGGACGTTGACCTTCTTGTCGGTCATGGTAGTGCTCACCCCTTTTTGGGGCCCGATGCTCGCTATCGCGGCCGGAATGGTCGCGAACGAGATCGTGTATGGCGTCTTGCTGCTCAGCTGGTTCAAGCTGCGCGTCACGAAAGACCGGGAACCAAAAACTATAAGTGACTAGGACATAGCGGTTCCATAGAGAGCTTGTTATTGTACGGTTCGAGGTAGTCGACGTCTAATGAGAGAGCGATACGATCAGAATCAAGACTATTCTAGACTAGGATCGTCTAAGCCTCTATCGGCGCAGCGTAGCCAGACGGCTGCGCCTACGCGGTCGAGAGAGCTAGGCAAAAAAGTTTCGGTCGGCATTATGCTCACGACCCTCACCCTACTGCTCATCACCGTAGGCTACGCAGGATATTGGAATGGCGGCACCGATTTAATCGATCACGATACTTCGACGTACATCGCGCTTGCCAAATATATCCAGCAGAATGGCGCTCTAAGCGCCACTAATCCAAACGCGGCGCCGGGTGATGTCTGGTACAACGGTCAACCGCCTGGCCTTCCCATCATCTTCAGCGCAGTTGCCACACTCGGCGGCGTCAACATCAACTTAAATTCCGATCTGCTCCTCTTGCTGCAAGGATTTTCCGCTTTTATATTGGTGTCTTTTATTCTGACCACCTTCGTAGTAGTAAAGAAAATTACCGGCGATACACGAATAGCCGCGCTCGCGGCATTTTTTTCAGCGACGTTTAGCCCGAACCCAGCGATATTGGGGCCACAGTACATCGTGCCGTCAAGCTTCGGACTCATACTGATGTACCTGGCAACTTACTACCTGTACGCCACAATCAAGGACGATGCAGGAAAGTCTATCCTGAGGTCAAAATATACGTTCTTAGGCGCTCTCACCGTGACAACGCTCATCTTCACTCATAGGTTCTCTACGACCACGTTCTACTACATTTTCACCATGTTCATCATACTGTACGTGTTGATTAATCTCGGCACCAAGATGCATTTGAAGCAGATCAGTGCGATGATTATACTACCAGTCATAATTAGCGCCCCGTGGTGGCTCTCCATGTACAGCCAGTATCAAACCCTTCCATGGAACATTCCAGAGGTTCTAACTCTGTCTGCCGGGATGCTGGGGCTCGCGGCAGTCGGCGTGCTCTTTAGCGGGAGCACCGATACAAGATCCCCACAAAAACGCCGCGATAGGCTCTTCGCGGTAATCGGCCACACGACAAAGAACGTCTTGAACTTGATCATTATTTTGGTGTTAGTCGCGATAGCGGGAGTGGTTGCGGTTTCCCTCGTGTTTTCGGCTCAAACAGCATTGTCGCTAGCTTTCATGATTTCAAGTCTCGGTCTCATTCCAATTCTTAGCATTTTGGTCTACAAAACTACACTCTGGGACCGCCCCGAGACAAATCTGCGAAACATGCTCGTCTCAAGCTGGCTCCTCGTGGCTTTGGTGCCCACAGTAATCGGGGTTCTGGGGATAGCAGTTCCACAAATGCCCTGGCTCTTTCAGCGTGTCATACCGTACGCTCTACGAAATCAAGATGGGGTGCGTTCGATACTTTATCTCGTGCTCCCGTTGTCGATACTCGCTTCGATCCTTGTTTTCAGGCTGGCATACGGGGCGCAGCCACGCGTCCAAGGCCTACGACGGAAGAGAGATAACAGGGCGATGCGTTCGGTGCTTATCATCGCGTTTGTAGTTGTTTCGGTGCTCTCCCCGGTATTTCATATCGCTACTACCACCGCATTCGCCGCACACGCACAAG
>JBAULJ010000086.1:0-2011 GCA_049578125.1 Halobacteriota archaeon | reverse complement strand
GGAGAGGGGCGTTGTGCCGCTCCTGAGGGTGGCGGTGAAGGTGACGGGTTGGCCGACGGCGGGGGCGGTGGTGGACGGGGAGAGGGAGAGTTGGGCAGATTGCTTGGCGCTCGTTCCAGAACTAGTTGTAAATGCCTTTATGCAGATGTTGGTGTTTGCTTTGTAAGAAGTCATATCTGTCCACGTATTGCCCTGTGACCACCTGCTGTCATCCGCGTGGTAGTAGCTCTCTCCAGCGTTCGCTCGCGCCTGGCTGCTGTAGCCGCTAAGAGGGGCCTCCGTCGGAATCGGCAAACTCCCACTTGAAGTAAACTTCACGACGACAGAAAACTTCTGCCCGGCTCGCAAAGAAATGCTCGAGGCGAGCGGGACCGTATGATACCCAGGGAGGGCAATGCTACCTGTAACGTGAGCAGCAGGCCCCGACGGGTTGATCGGCCCCGCTGTGGGGTCAGCATAAACGTACACTTCATAAGGTGCATTCAAACTTAGTGTGTAAAAGCTGACCGAGGCGAGGTTTCCGCTCGCCGTGGCAGTGAATATATTAGCCCCCCAGCCAGACGAACCTTGACCAAAAGCTGCAGTATTGCCAAGAGGATCGTACTGATAGATGTTGTTGTAGTTCGTCGTCGGTTGAGCGGTGAAGACTGCGTTATCTTTGCCGATATTCGCATCGTAATAGGATACGTAGAAATAGCCTTGATCCCCCCAACCCGTGCCCCAGCTGTTTTTTACAATAAAGGCTCCGTCTCCAGGAGGCTGGTTTCCACCGACGAATTTGGTTCTGCTAAATGAGTCATCCCACCCGACAATCGCCACCGCGTGATTTGCTTGAACGGCTTGCCGGAAGTAATACGCATTGGTCGCTGGGTTGAATTGAGGGGGGTACATAGGCACAATATACATATTTGTGTAAACTGCGCCGTAAGTCAAAAGGGCTGCCTTGATATTATTGTTGTCAGTAGCGCCGGCTCTATCAGGAAGGAAGGAAACATCTTGCACATGTTTTTGGACGGGAAGGTTTGACCGAGAGGATGTGCTGCTAGCGCTGTACGGATCATATGACTCACTGACCGGCCCGCTCCATCGGACAAGATACGCCGTCGCCATGAACTCATTGCCGCCTTGACACGCTGCGACGTCGAAACCGTTGGTGTTTTTTAAGTTGTTTTCAGAGAAGTCCGACGTCTCGCTTGGCTTCAAATATGATTCGAGCGAAGCATACGTCGCGAAGGCATAACAAGCGCCACATGTGCCCTGCAATTTCACGGGGGTCATCTTGTCCAGCGCGCGGAGATCGTAAGATGCCGGAAGAGACGCAGAACGAACAAGCGCGCTGCTAATCTCTTGCCCCTTGAGTTGCTTCAAGTTAACTGGAGGCGGGGTAAAGCCGGTCACAAGTTCCGCAGTTCCACCCGTGAGCGCGCTGCTACCCGTCAAACCCTGCTGGTAATTGACAAAATCCGGATTAAGTTGACCAAAATGCGGCGCAGCCTGTGCCAATCCACCGGTCGCGCCGTCAACGACTTTCGTTTGTGTGACAGCTACGATGCCGCCTAAAGAAGAGGCCAGTAACACTGCAACAAGAACCAGGGACACCAGTTTTGTATTCATAGGTTCCTCGAGCACGGGCCAGTGATCGCAGCAGCGCGAGCGCACGCAAGCGAACTCAAAAAGATCACGAAATTACATACCAAATGCATTTGAAGTGAAAAGTGAGAGCTTAAATAGTTTTCCCAAACGTCCGTAGCGGCTGTAGCCGCCGAATCTGAGGTTTAAGATGTTTCTCCTCAATGCGCCGCGGGACCTATGTCTTTGATTGTGGTCGAGGAGCAAACAGACGCGGTGCATCGCACACCAATCTTTAAGTTGTAGAAGAAAAGTTATGTGCGTAACGTCCGTTTCTTGTGACATTTGACTGATACATGAAGACCGTTGCCTGCGCGCTTATCGTGATTGCTTTTTTGATGCCACTCCAAGGATCGGGAGACGTGCTGCTTTGTCAGGGCAC
>JBAULJ010000085.1:0-2836 GCA_049578125.1 Halobacteriota archaeon | reverse complement strand
ACAGAGGCCGTCCTCAAAAAGGTCGACTATGACGTGCTACTGTTCTTTATCGGTCTCTTCGTTATCGTCGGGGGGCTGGAAAAGACGGGCGTCATAGGAATGTTTGCCAACGGATTAGTCAGCATCGCGGCTGGAAACAACGCGGTGCTCTTGTCCATGCTCCTTTGGGGATCGGGCTTCGCAAGCGGCATAGTCGACAACGTGCCGTTCGCTCTGACCGTGAGCTACGTCATTCGGGATATGTCGCTTGTTCCTTCGATCATTGCGACATCCTTGATGGTGTGGGCGGTTTCGTTAGGTACAGACATCGGGGGCAATTTGACACCTATTGGCGCATCGGCGAACGTCGTAGCCTACAGCTCACTGGAGAAGCACGGGACGCGCATGGGGTGGATTCGATGGATAAAAATTGCGGCTCCGCCAACGCTGGCGGCACTCGTGCTCTGTAATCTCCTCCTTTATGTGAAGTATCTAGTGGGGTTTTACTAATGGAAAGCTTAGCAGTGGTGGTTATATGAAAGCCCTCATCTGCGTTGACGGATCACCAGTCACAAATGAGGGCTTTAAGTGCGCAATAGATGCGCTCCGGACCGACAACGAGTACACGCTCTTGTACGTGCTTGAAGAGCGTGGTATCTACGACAGTTATAAGCGAATCTTTAGAGAAGACTTGGAACGGATAGAGGAGCTCTTTGAAGACGTCGATTCAGAGAAAGAAGCGGCACGAAAGATCTTTGTTCTCCCCCTGTGCGAATACATGCGTGAGCACGGCCTTACCGTACGCGCGATCGTACGGGAGGGTCCGGCTGGCGAGGAGATATTGGACGAGTTGCGCGACGGTAAATACGATCTCGTTGTTCTTGGGGATAGAAAAAGCCTCTCCCCGGCAAGACGTCTCTTGGGCGGGACGCTCACCGACGTGATGCGTAATGCAGACACGTGCGTTATGATAGTCCGGCCTCCTCGAGCCTAGCGCCATGCCTAAGCACTTATTAATGGAGGAAATGGCGTATCAGGCGACGCTGCAGTGATCTCGATCAGCTGAAAGAGTATATCCTAATGCTGCTGTCAAATAAGGATATGAGGGAGAAATACGCTCGCCGGGCGCTGGAGTATGCTGAGCAGCGCATTTGAGGGAGTACGTAGCCGGGCTGCACCAGTCTTTGTATCGAATGACCAAAGACAAGGGGCACTCGATGCGCGCGTGAGTGACAGAGCATATGCTCGTCCAAAAATGTGTGTTCACCCATCCAAATTACGGCTTAGCACGTGCCCCGTCGCACCGCTCTTTTTTTTGTTTGGAGTGCTTTCTCGCAGAGTTCTTATCTTGCGAGCTTCAAGAACCGGGAGTTTATCGCGACGATGACCGTGCTAACCGACATAAACACTGCCCCTACTGCAGGAGTGAGCACAATTCCAAACGGGTATAGAATGCCAGCTGCAAGGGGTATTGCGACGGTGTTGTAGCCGGTCGCCCACACAAGGTTCTGAAGCATCTTCCGGTACGTGCTGCGAGCTAGCCCTACGATGGTAACGGCATCAAGAGGCGTGCTACGCACAAGCACGATGTCGCCCGTCTCCACGGCAACGTCGGTGCCAGCTCCAATGGCGATCCCTACATCGGCTTGCGCAAGGGCAGGAGCGTCGTTCACTCCGTCACCGACCATGGCGACGACAAGGCCTCGGGACTGCACGTCCTTCACCTTGACGACCTTGTCCTGTGGCAGTACCTCGGCAAAGTACTCGTCAATCCCCAGCTCTCCTGCCACCCACTCGGCCACCTGCCGGTTATCACCAGTGACCATCATGCTGCGTATGCCCATCTCTTTGAGCTTTGCGATAGCCTGTCCTGATTCGGGTCTCACAACGTCGGCAAGGGCGATGGCCCCCAAGACTGCGCCTTCGATAACCACAAATACCACTGTCTTGCCCTGGGCGCTTACGCGTTCGACTCGCTCATCGGTAGCGGAGAGAGTGCTCTCCTTGAGGTACCCCGGACTTACAACCTCTACTTTTTTGCCATTAACGATTCCTTCCACGCCTCTTCCCGGCAGCGCCCTAAAGGACTCAACGTGCAACGCGCTCGGTGATGCCGATGTAGCAATCCCCCGTGCAATTGGGTGCTCAGAGCGTCCCTCGAGGGCTGCCGCATAGTCCAAGAGGGTCTGCTCGTTAACGTTGTCGGTGAATGGGATGACGTCCGTCACCCCAAAGCGCCCTTCAGTCAGCGTTCCCGTCTTGTCAAAAATAATTGCCTGTAAGTTCCGCGCCTGCTCGAATGCGGTCCGATTTCTAACGAGGAGCCCGTTTTGCGCTCCGAGTGCCGTCGAAATAGCAACGACCAACGGTATCGCGAGGCCTAATGCATGCGGGCACGCGATAACCATCACGGTGACTGCCCTCTCAAGGCCAAAATCGACGCTTGTGTTGATGAGCAGCTGCCATACAAGGAAAGTTACCCCTCCGCTGACAAGGGCGATGATGACAAGTGCGAGTGCCGCGCGGTCGGCGAGATCCTGTGTCCGTGACTTGCTCTGTTGCGCCTCTTTTACGAGGTCGATCACCTGTGAGAGGAACGAATCCTTGCCCGTTTTCTTGACCTCAACCGTGATGGCCCCCTCGCCGTTTATCGCTCCCCCGATGACAGGCGCTCCAGTCTTTTTCGTCACAGGCTTCGACTCTCCGGTGAGCATCGATTCGTTGACTGAAGTCTCTCCATCAATGACCTCACCGTCGGCAGGGACCTTTTCTCCGGGCTTCACGAGGACGCGGTCTCCTACAACGAGCGAGTCCAGAGGGACATCATGTACGCTGCCGTCAGGAAGCAGCTTATGGG
>JBAULJ010000084.1:0-3089 GCA_049578125.1 Halobacteriota archaeon | reverse complement strand
GCTGCGTACGCCGGCAGACAAAGCATCACGAACCACAACAGTGAAGTCTCACGACAGGGAACCCCAAGCGAGTTGAACCGTTTCGAGGTCGGACGTGCGATGAAGATCACCTTTGTGCTTAATTCGATCGGCAGAGTGGGAGGCGTCAGGGCAGCGTTTGAGCATGCGAACCATCTACAACAAAGGGGTCACCACGTTAACGTCGTCTATCCGGCGGTGAACCTTACCCATCTTAAACGCCTCTCTTTAGGCGCGTTCGCGTTGTGGCTTGTCGCTAGCACGATGCGTCTCGCACAGAACCTGATTCCAGGAGACTGTCTGCAACCGTTCGAAACGACTAGCAGGATTATCAGGGTGCTTACACTTCATCCACGATTTGCGAAGTCGCTTGAACGGTCCATACCCGACGCTGATGCAGTCCTTGCAACCGCGTGGGAAACAGCGTACGCCGTCAACGGGCTGAGTGACACGAAGGGCGAGAAGTTTTATTTTGTCCAATCGTACGAAATTTGGGAGGTGTGGAACAACGAAGCATGCTGGGAAGAGGCAAAAAGACGCAAGAAAAGCGACGATACGTGCGCCCTCGCTATGGCGGCGGTAACGCCAAAAAAGAGAAGAGTGAGAGAGACGAAAGAATTGGTGGATGGCTCATACAGGCTGCCGATGAGAAAAATAACGATCGCCGAGTGGCTTAAAAAGCTCGTCGAAAGCAAATTCGATCAGCGGACGGACGGAGTCGTTCCCAATGGCGTCAATTCCGACACCTTTTTTAGCGAGGGTGAGCGTCGAGAAGCGTCCGAACACATCAACGTTTTGATGCCGTACAGGCCAGAGAAGTTCAAGGGATTCAGCGACGGTCTCGAAGCGTTCGCCCGCGTCAAAGCGCGCCATCCAGATACCCGCTTCGCCGTCTTTGGCCGCAAGCTTGGCACCGGCTCGTTGCGCAAGCTGCCTCACTGGATAGCATTTCACCCGATTACGTCTGATGCGCAACTGAGAGCACTGTACAGCGAAACGCACATCTTTGTCGTCCCCAGTTGGATTGAGGGTTTTGGGCTGCCTCCCATGGAGGCGATGGCCTGTGGCTGCGCGGTGGTGGCTACCGACGCAGGGGGCTTCACCGACTGTCTGGCGAACGGCGAAAACGCGTTGCTCGTGCCGATACAAAGTCCCGGCGCTCTCGCACAGTGCGTTTGCAGGCTGATCGAAAACGATGAAGAGCGCCGAAGGGTTGCTGAAAAGGGGTATCGATTCGTCCAGCAGTTCACGTGGGAAGACGCCGCTGAGAAGCTAGAGGCGATCCTTGCGAATCGAGAGTAGATCGCAAGCAGACCTGTGTCTCCCTTGTTTACTGAAAGGCTACTTTGTGCTTCGTATCGAGCGCATACTCTACAACCGGTCTATTTTTGATAAACTGAGCAGGGACGCCACCGACCATCGTCCATGGTGCCACGTCACTCGCCACCACCGCGCCAGCGGCGACGACTGCCCCCGCTCCGATTGTCACGCCCGGCAGAATCGTTACACGCGGGCCGATGAATGCCCAATTATCCACGTACACGGGCGCACCGCATATGGCAAAATCGGAACTGGCGATGTCGTGTTCCCTCGTGTAGATCCTGACTTCTGCGGCGATATTGACGTCGTTACCGATGTACAGTCCTTCCCTACCGTCCAAGAAAGCATCATTTCCGATTATCGAACGGTGTCCGATATGCACTCCGTCGGGTTCGAAAAACCTGCAACGCCAGTAGATGACCGAGTCGTACGGAACGTCGACGCTGAACAGCCCGCGATAGAGGGCGAGCCGCAAGACATGAATCGGTATGTAGCCAGTCAGCGTCGCAAGAAGGAGAAAAAAATCGCGCAAGTACTCGTAGAGCGTTCTGAGCACAGTGATGGCTCGCGAGGATTGGGACCGCTCCGCATATCGCTGCCGTCTATCGCTTGTCATTGCCTGGTGCTTTGTTTGTGTGCTTCTTATGCCTTTTGGATTTGTCGGCCAAGCAGCTCCTTGGATGGCCGTCGCACGTGGCAGGCTGCCCCAAGAACGATCAAGAGCCCTTCAGCTAAGGTTCGCCCGGTCGCCGTCACAAACGGTCGTTCAGACTTCTCGATGTACTGGGCGGCAGGCACCTACACAAATTACCTGAACCGACGATGGATATGATCGTCTAAAGTGGGTAACTGAACAAATTGAAAATGAAGGAGGGGTTTCCACGTAATACTCCTCCGGCCGAGCCAGCCCCAACCGGTCTAAAATTTCGCATTCTTTTCTATCACCACTGGCAGTTCCTTGCGCCCGACGGCTCCGACGGCTCCTCGACCCCGTCCCGCTGTCACTGTTCGAGCAGTACATCGACCATCTGAAAGACAGAGGAGACCTGCAGTTTACAACACTTGAAATCAAAATGTGCTGCCTCGCTCCGCCAAGACGCAGCTCAAATTGACCGCGTCGAGCACCGTCTCTGCCGTCAACCAACCGGTCACCCTCACCGCAACGCTCTCCCGGCTCGATCCTGCCACTAACCAGTGGGTCGCGCTTGAAAGCGGCAAGCCGGTACAGATCTGGCACACGTTCGACGGCGTGCGCTACAACGATACCATATTCTCTTTTTTATGCGATTTAGCATCCCGCCAGTTTTTAAAGCAAACAGCAATCTATATTCGCCATTTACGACTACTATCCTGTGTCAACAGCTTGTTTGTGCTTCCTGCTAGTTCGCCCACAGAACAACCAGTCGCTTCGAGTGTGTGTGAAATCAAATGGAACTTAGACGTTATTTGAAAGATAACACCCTTGCTCTAAAGTTGCTTCTGATATCGCTTAGCGCACTCTACCTTATTGGCGCCGCACTGCCTAAGCACATGGACTACTGGGCAATCTTGAACATGTCGACGGCGTTCGCCGTTGACCCACTGCACTTCATGGCGCGGGTCAAAGTCGATTACCCCCCTACGTTCTATGCACTACAAGGGGCGTGGCTCAATTTAGGTTCATATGTTTTTCATTACAACTTGGCGATCAGCCGTGACTATGTCAATTCCACGCTTTATTCGTATAATGCAACACGCTTTGGAATCTTCCC
>JBAULJ010000083.1:0-9976 GCA_049578125.1 Halobacteriota archaeon | reverse complement strand
GACCACTGTCCTGCGCCTCATCGATATGCTGGAACGGCCGACAGCGGGCAAGATCCTGATTGACGTGACCAATGTTACCAAGCTCCGTGACCGGGAAAAGATCCCGGTACGGCGGACGATGAGCATGGTCTTCCAGAAACCCCCTCCGCTCCGTGGCTCGGTGTACGCCAATATTGCCATCGGGCTCCAGTTCAGGAAAGTGAATGCTGATGAGATTTCCAGGCGCGTCTCGGAATCACTGGAGCTGTCCGGGCTGAAGGGGTATGAAGGGAGGAAGGCCTTCACCCTTTCTGGAGGTGAGATGCAGCGGGTGGCCATCGCCCGGGCCATCACCACCGAGCCTGATGTCCTCCTTCTCGATGAACCGACCGCCAACCTCGACCCGGTCTCAACTGAGAAGATCGAGAGCCTGATCAGGGACCTCAAGAATCGGTTCGGCATCACGGTTATCATGTCCACCCACGATATGGTCCAGGGACAGAGGCTGGCCGACCGCATCGCCGTGGTCATCGACGGGCGAATCGGCCAGATCGGCACCTCGAAAGAGATCTTTTACCACCCCATGAACCGAGCGGTTGCCCACATGGTCGGAGTCGAGAATATGTTTGACGGAGTCGTCACCGAAAATGAAGCCGGGCTTGTAGCCATTGATGTAAACGGCGTCCGGATCACCGCCGGCTCTGGCGCCTCCCCCGGCACTCCGGTTACCCTCTACATGCGACCAGAGGATATCACCTTCTACGAAAAAGACAGCATCCGGAGCAGTGCCCGGAACATATTCACCGGGCGGATCAGCAAGGTCGTACCCATCGGGCCGATGGTGCGCATGAAGGTCGATGCCGGAGTGAAACTGACCGCGGTCATCACCCAGCGGTCATTCGAGGAGCTCGGTCTTGCGCTGGGGAAGGAGACCGAGCTCACCTTCAAGGCCAGTGCCATTCACGTTGTGGAACGGAAAGACACGGATTGATTCATTTAATTCCCTCTTTCTTTCACCCATTTTTCAGCTGCTAATTATTTGAAAAGACTGTCTTTACATCTGCTGAGAACCGCAGACAACTTCGCTTGTTATAATCAGAGTGTGCTTCAGTTCCTCATATGTCGATATTACTCTAATATCACTAATGCGACCAAGCGGATATAGTAGATCGCGCGAAATAACGCAATTCACGAGCAAAATGGGAAACAATGTCTATTTGGAAGCTTCTCAATTGTCCATTCTTGAAATCAGTTAACAGATAATTATAAAATAAAAAATTAGGAGTTGTGTTAGGTTATTTCGAAAAGGCAAAACTAATTAAGTATAAAAACGGTATTCCTTTCGCAACATATCGATTGCGAGCTAAGGAGGGAAAAATGAAACCACTCTATAAAATGCTCATAGCATGCATTTTAGTCACCACTATGGCCGTGGCAGCTTCAGGCTGCACCACCTCTACCACTAGTACCAAGGAGCAACTAACGCTGGCAACCACCACCAGCCTGTATGACACCGGGCTTCTGGACTACCTCAAGCCCTATTTTGAAGAGCAATACAATGCTACTCTCCTGATCACCTCCCAGGGAAGCGGGAAGGCGCTGGAGATCGCCAGCCGCGGCGATGCCGATGTGCTGGCCGTCCATTCCCCGGCCGCGGAGAAGGCTTTCGTGGATTCTGGTAAGGGGATGAACCGCCGATGCTTTGCCTATAACTACTTCGTCATCGTCGGTCCGCCGAGCGATCCGGCCGGGATCAAGGGAATGGACCCGGTAGCGGCGTTCCAGAAGCTCTATCAACTCGGCACGAATAACTCCACAGGGGTGACGTTTGTTTCCCGTGGTGACCAATCGGGCACCCACGTAAAGGAGCAGGATATCTGGAAGGCGGCAGGGTATAACTACAATACCAGCATCCGCGGATCCGGGGCCTGGTATGTCGAAGCCGGGCAGGGCATGGGCGCGACGCTGCAGCTTGCCAGTGAGAAACAAGCGTATACCCTTTCGGATGAGGGGACCTACCTCACGTATCAGAGTAGCCTTGGCCTCACCGAGCTGATTACGCAGGGCGCCTCCCTGCTGAATGTGTACAGCGTTATTACGGTATACAACGAGAAGTTCACTACCCAGGAGATCACCTTGGCCAACAACTTCGTGAATTTCATGATCTCTAATGCGACCCAGCAAAAAATCGCCGCGTACGGCGTAGACAAGTACGGGAAGAGCCTATTTAACCCGATGAACGGAACGTGCAGCCAGTTTAACTGCACCTGCACCGGCCTTGCAACTCAGCTCGTGCCTACGTTGAAGACCGCCACATCGACCGCCACTGCTAACGCGACAACGACTGGGACGGCCACATCGATCGCCATTGCTACCGCCACGAGGACTGGGACGGCCACATCGTAAAACACCCGAAATCGCACCAAAAATAGAATAAATTTAGCGTACGAGAGATACGAGACATAACAATAGACGTATCGAAGGGCGTTAGATTCACCTCCAACGCCAGACAACAGATGGGGGGTAAGAGTATTTTTGCTCTTACCCTTTTTTTAGTTATGAGTATATCAGGCTACATTGCAAAACTGAGAAGACTTTAACCCTCTTTTATTTCGTAAGCGCGATAACCCTCACCCTCGTAATTAGCTCCGATATTTAACACCTTGCTCGAATGAAAAATGACTACAGTTTCAGTAGAAGGTGCACACGCAACCTTAGGCGATTTCAAGCTGCGCGACATTAGCCTCAACGTGGCTAGCGGCGAGTTCTTTGTCATCTTAGGCCCTAGTGGTGCTGGAAAAACAGTCTTGCTCGATCTCATTGCGGGGTTCGTATATCCACGCCAAGGGAGAGTTCTGCTCGACGACGCAGACGTTACTTACCTTCCAACTGAGAAACGCCGCGTTGGTTATATGTTTCAAAATTATGCGCTCTTCCCAAATATGAGTGTATATAAGAATATTGAGTTTGGCCTTTCGTACACAAAGTTGCCAAATCGTGCGCAGAGAATCGAAGAGATGATGGAACTAGTTGGAATTAGCAAGCTTAGAGACAGAACGCCCACCACGCTAAGCGGTGGGGAACAGCAACGCGTTGCTCTTGTCCGATCCTTGATTCTCGAACCGCACGTGCTCCTCCTTGATGAGCCGTTGAGTGGACTCGACGAGCGCTCACGAGATATACTTCGTGAAGAACTTCGAGACGTTGTCAAACAGTTTGAAACAACTGCCCTGTTTGTGACCCACGATCAGACAGAGGCAAGGTTGCTAGCAGACAGGCTTGGCATTATGTACGACGGCCGGCTTGTTCAGACCGGCTCGGTGCACCAGATCTTCGACGAGCCTAAAGACGAACAAGTTGCCGCATTTGTCGGGATGGAGAATCTTTTCGAGGGGAGGGTGGTTTCGCAAGAAGGCGGGATCATTACAGTAGACGTTGGTGACGCGACGATTGAAGCTGTCGCAGACAACAAAAAAGACGAGATAGTCACGTTGGGCATCAGGCCCGAAAACATTACTTTAATGCTCGAGCCTGTGGTGAGTAGCGCGCGAAACACTTTCAGAGGCACGGTCAGGCAGATTCTATACCTCGGTCCTATAAACAAGGTGCTGATTGACTGCGGCTTTATGCTTGCTGCTTATGTCACGAATCTTTCTACTGAGACACTCAAACTCAACAAGGGCACTGAAGTCACTGCTGCTTTCAAAGCGACCGGGGTCAACGTCATGCGAAAACGATGACCGCAGAAGTTCTCGCGCGCTATATGAGCCTCGCAGCGAAATGCAGTGACTTTCTCAGTAAATTCGCCAGGAAGCGAAGGTCAGAAGTCCTGAAGTCACCAGCAAAAATAGAGAAAAAGGCCTCTAAGTCGTTTGTGCCGATACCGCAACGTGTGTTGTCGCGGTTTGTTGTGTCAGTGGGTAAACGACTATAAATCCATACTTCTGCAATATTGTCTGACCGGCCGGCGACTTCACAAAGTCTATGAAGCTTTGTGCTTCTTGCGCGTTCTTTGTGCCACTGAGTACACCAATGGGATATTGAGCTACGACGTTAACAGAGTCAGGAATAGCGATTGTTTGCACCTTGTCTTTGTATTGCAGAGGGACGTCAGACACGTAAACGATGCCAGCATCAGCCTCGCCAAGTGCAACCTTAGTAACGATGCCGTTCACGTTCGGTTCCTGTGATACCACATTAGCAAGCGTGCGGTTCTTAAAATCGGGGCCGTAAGCTGTGACGTTGGCTGTGTTGTTTAGCATCTGAATCGTGTAGTCGCCACAAGGTACGTCTTTCGTGCCAACAACGAGTTTTATGCCTGATCGCGCGAGGTCTGAAAGGTTGGTAATGTTTGCAGGGTTTGCTGCAGGAACGATAATTGCTAGTTTGTTCTTCGCAAAAACAGTTATGCTCGAGTTGTTCATGAGGCCTTGGTCCTTCAATGCATTCATTTGCTTGAGGTTTGCTGACGCAAAGACGTCTGCACGCGCTCCTTGTTCTATTTGCGTGCGAAGTACCTGACTGCCACCAAAGTTGAACGAGATATTTGTGTCGGTATGATTAGCTTGATAGCTTCTTCCGATTTCATTGAACGCATCAGTAAGTGATGCAGCAGCGAAAACGGTAAGCTTGCCGCTTTGCGTGGTTTGCGTGGGCGACATGCAGCCGCACGCAGCGATTGCGACTGCGCTTATCACAGCGCACAGTAGGATCAAGACACGTTTGTGGTTATCCATAAAAGTTCTGTGTTGCATATTACCTACATACCTGATTTTGTCAGTGAAAACTCTCTTATCGTTATTACCAGTGAGTAATATCACTTTTATACTTTATGGTAAATCTGTCCAGGTGTAGGTCCGAAAGAAGTCGCCTACACCTTCTCTCTCGCTGTTGTGACCAGAGAGTAATAACGCTTTTATACTTTGTGGCAAATATGATTTTTAGGTGTAGGTGTAGAAGAAGTCGCCTACACCTTCTCTCCCATTTTTTGAAAAAGCAAGGATATCAATTTCATACTTTTTTGCCTCTATCTGCTTTAGTTCGTTGCTATAGGATGGCAGTACCATAACTAGAAGCGCCACACTGGTTATGCAGTCACCACTTTAAAAAGGATGTAGCAAAGAGCGTAATCCAAGCACTCACCGGGCTAAAAAGCTATAGCCCCCAAATACAGCAGCTTTCTGCTAGTTCAAAAGAAAGCTGGCAGAGTCGCTGCTCTCCAGAGGGGTTAAATAATGGCAGAAGCTCTGTTAAAGCAAGTGAACGTCCAAGCGGGCTGGTAGCGCAGTGTAAGCCCGGAGGAAATGCTGATGAATTTGGAAAATATGCTCATTAACGGGGAGTGGGTTCGTGCCGCGTCCCATCACTCATTCGCTGTTTACAACCCGGCAAACGGCGCTGTGGTTGGCGAGGCACCAGCCAGCTCAGCTGATGATGCTATTTTGGCTATCAACGCAGCCGACGCTGCATTCGACGGATGGGCAGAGACACCCGCCGCGAAGCGTGCCGCAATACTTCGCCGAGCAGGAGACTTGCTGCTCTCACGCGAAGAACACATTTCGCAGCTCATCACCTCAGAGGCGGGGAAGCTCTTGCGCGCTTCGCGCAAAGAAGTCAGTGCAGCTGCAGAATTCATTTATTGGTATGCCGAAGAAGGACGGCGGTCTTACGGCGAGTGGATCCCCGATCCGCTTCCTGATAGGCGCTTACTTACGATCCGACAACCCGTGGGTATAGTCGCTGTCATCACTCCCTGGAACTTTCCAGCGTATATGATAGCACGAACAGCTGCCGCGGCTTTGGCAGCAGGGTGCACGGCAGTCGTTAAACCTTCCAAACAGACCGCGCTTACGGGATTGGCGGTTGCGCGAGCATTTGCTGACGCAGGCATTCCGCCTGGAGTCCTTAATCTCATCACAGGAGATTCCAATACGATTGGAACAGTTTTTCTCGAGGACACCCGCGTAAGAAAGATCTCGTTTACGGGTTCTGTCGAGGTAGGCAAACAATTGATGAGCGGTGCGGCAAATAACGTCAAACGAGTTACGTTAGAGCTTGGCGGCCACGCGCCTTTCATCGTATTGAGCGACGCTGACCTCGAAAAAGCGATTGAAGGCTTGATGTCCGCCAAATTCGGAAATGCTGGCCAGATGTGTATAGCCCCCAATCGGATCTATGTCCATTCAAGCCTGCTCGAAACTTTCTTGGAGCGGTTGTCTTTTCGGGTCGAACAGTTGAAGGTCGGCAGCGGCTTCGACCGTGAGACTGACGTAGGTCCACTCATCAATCGTTCTGCCGTCGACAAGGTTGAAAGTCACGTCAATGACGCGATTAACAAAGGGGCACGTCTCCTTGTTGGAGGCTATAGGCTTAGTGAGGGCGCGCACGCGCCTGGCTCGTTCTTCGCGCCAACAGTGTTGGCCGATGTAACCGCAGATATGCGCATTGCACGAGAAGAGACTTTTGGGCCTGTTGCTCCCGTAATTGCCTTCGAAGAGGACGACGAGGTGGTCGAGCGTGCAAATAACACCCCTTACGGGCTGGCCGCCTACCTTTATACTCGCGATCTGAATAAGGCGATACGGATTGCTGAGAGACTTGAATACGGGCTGATTGGGGTAAACGATACGCGCATTGCGGCCGTCGAGGGCCCATTCGGAGGCGTTAAGCAAAGTGGAATCGGCCGGGAAGGGGGCCACGAAGGATTGGCATCATTTCTCGAAACAAAGCAGATAGCCTTTGGCGTCTAAATCGCCATTTCGCCTCTTGTGACATTTCTACGCAGCTTCGCTAGTAGCCGCACCCATCTAAAAAAATCGAAAGTAGGAATTGCGCGGCATCATCATCCAAAATGAGTAATGTCGAAAAACATAGGAGTCTGCTGTTGACAAAACGATATTATCATGCGTGCATATTGCTTTTATAACATTAGAGAGTTCTGTCTCTCAGATCGGTTTCCGCTTTCTATCCGTCTATGGCAATGCGACAGGACTACAATCTGATAGCCGAAACAGGAAATTAGCCTCAAAGAACGCCACACGGATGCTCGGAGAACGAGTTTTAAGATAACGTTGAAATTTATGCGAACGTCGCCAGAAGATCGCTCGAATGCAGTCTCGCAAGCTCGCGTGGCATCAAAGAGCCAATCGCTCAAACGAGGGACACGCTTCCTCACAATCTTTCTGCTATTCGGTCTCGCCGTAACGTTCATAGCTCTGCCTCTCGTAGCGCTGTTTGCTCACGTGTCCTTGCAAGGCTTTATTAGTTCTTTCTCAACAGACATGGTGCTCGAAGCGCTGAAGTTGAGCTTTATCACTTCCGGAGTGTCGCTTCTAATAGTCCTTCTGTGTGGCACGCCGATTGCTTATATCAACGCTCGTCACAACTACTTCGGAAAGGGCATCGTCGAAGCCCTGACCACGCTTCCCATCGTTCTGCCTCCTGCGGTCGCAGGCTTAGCACTCTTACTGGCATTCGGACGCCGAGGTTTAGTGGGGCAGTACTTCAACGTCTGGGGAATCGATATTGCTTTTACGACCCTTGCTGTCATCCTCGCTCAGATATTCGTGTCCTCGCCATTCTATATCAGGCAAGCGACAACGAGTTTCGAGGACGTCGACCCGATGTACGAGCGTGCCGCCCACACGCTCGGGGCGTCGAACGCGCACACCTTTTTCCGCGTGACGATTCCCCTCGCATTCAACGGCCTAGCATCTGGGGCAATTATGACGTGGGCACGCGCTCTGGGAGAATTCGGAGCAACCGTGCTGTTTGCTGGAAACTTCGAAGGCAGGACTCAAACGATGCCTCTCGCGATATACTCCGCTATGCAAGGCGATATTGAATCTGCAATTTACATTGCAATCGTACTTGTTTTAATCTCATTTGCGGTTATCGTTGCCGTTAGATGGTTCAGCTGGAGGGCCACAGGTAATCGCGCAGGGATTTAAAAAAGTGGCTTCCCACCTACATCAGCGGAAAACAACTGAAGAAAAATAGGGTTTTTCCGGCATGCGCTAGATGCGCGCCTCAATAAGATTGTTAGATTTGTCTATTGTAGTCTCAACAGTTTAGTTTCTCGAATGAACGCATTAGACAAGCAACACGACTAAAAAAAAGTAAAAGGGGGCAGAGGGCCCCCAACGTTTCCTAACCCGATGTCAATTCAGCGAATCTGGCCAAGAGCTTAGCCGTGTCCTTGGTCGATTGGTGGAAGAACGTCGAGAGGGGGATCTCAACAGGGCATGCGTCCTCGCACTGACCACAGTCCACGCAGTCGGCATCCATGTGTGCCGCCCGTGTGTACTGCAGCTTCGGCGAGGGGGGAAGCCCGCTTTCAACCCAGCGCGGCTCACAGCTCTCGAGCTTGCAGTCATCGCACGTGCACACGGGACACGCCTTCCAGCAACCCCCGCATTTTATGCATTTCGCGAACTGTTCCAACCAGAACTCGTCGCGGTCCTCAGCGCTCAGGAAGTCATGCGCCTGCCACTTGGCCCCAAGCTTGAGCATCGCCTTTTCGATGTTCTCCCGGATCTCAAGCCCCTTCGGAATCGGATCCTTCGTCGTCACGGCACCAGCCTTAACGGCGTCCTCGAGCAGTTGCGCCCCTGCCGCAGAGCAGACCTCGACAAACGTTGCCTTACCCGCGTTAGGACCGATGACTCCCCAGTTCCCGAACGCAAGGTCCATCGTTCTCGGGATCTTCTCCTCACAACGGCGGCAGTTTGCCCTTCGGCCGTACCCCATCTCCTCGAGATCGTCGATCTTGAGCTCCTTGTGCTCATGATCCTTCGTCTCGATGATGAAGTTCCCCTTGGCAATCTCCTCTTTGGCGACGTCCATCGGATCGGTCTCGTAGAGCTTCTGGATCATCTCCATGGCCTTCACCGGCGGGAGGGTTCCCCCGCAGTTGAGGCCGATGCGGACGAGGTTGTCAGCGTTTAGGACGCCTTTTCCTATCTGTACTTGCATGGCGAGCGAGTCACACCCGACGCCAACGACGGCGAGCTTCATGTCCTTCGCGCCGTTGAGGTACTTGAACAGCACGTTTGACTGAATGATCGGGGCGCAGTGCAGCGACCCGGACAGCTCAGTGATCTTCGCCGGATCAGTAACGAGCGTCGGCACGCCATCATAGATGTCCGCACCGCGCTTCATTGCGAGCACGCCGTCGACAATCTTGTTCTCAAGCAGATACTTCAGCGTCGCGGTAACGGCGCCGCCACACTCGCCTTTCTCCTGAATGGCGCTGTCGGCCGCTTGCGCGTAGAACATGTCACCTACTTTTACCATTTTCTGCACCTCCTTACGCTTTCTCAAGCGCCACTGCGCAGTACTTTAGCTCTGGCATCTTTGACATTGGGTCCAGTGCCGTATTCGTTAGCGTGTTCGCCGGACCTTCACTGAAGTGGAAACTCATATACAGCACGCCTTTAGGCATATCGCTCGTGACGCGTGCCAGCGTTTCACTCTCACCGCGGCGACTTCGAAGCTTTACCCGGTCATGATTTTGTATGCCAAGCTCTTTCGCATCTTCAACGCTCATCTCAACGT
The DNA here is from genome assembly GCA_049578125.1 of Halobacteriota archaeon. Classification (GTDB taxonomy): domain Archaea; phylum Halobacteriota; class Bog-38; order Methanoflorentales; family Methanoflorentaceae; genus Methanoflorens. The sequence goes on along the minus strand of JBAULJ010000083.1, from coordinate 442 downwards.
ATCCCGTTGGGACTTCAGCGTCAAGCGTTGGCGATCGTCTCGTCATAGTTCCGGTGTGGTAGTGGAACAAGATCCTGCCCGTCATGAGTTCAAACGGGTACTCGGCATCTGGCAGCTCCGCAGGCAGTCTGTCTTCAATGCCAAAGAAGTGTCCAAGCCCGTCGGGCAACGCGAATTTCTCTGTGTGGAGAATCGGCGTTCCGGGATGCTCTAAAGTTGGACACGGCCATATAAGGGCTTCCGGTTTCTCCAGTCGCTCATATGTTATCCCTGCGTACGAAGGCGTCACCTTTCGCATGTCGTCAAAAACGTCTTCGGCACTTGTAAACTCAAAGCCGTTTAAGCCGAGTTTGTGAGCGAGATCCGTAAAAATTTCCCAGTCAGCTTTGGCCTCGCCTGGCGGATTAACTGCCTTTCTTATGCGCTGCACTCGGCGTTCACC
>JBAULJ010000082.1:0-6962 GCA_049578125.1 Halobacteriota archaeon | reverse complement strand
AGATCTGGTAGAAACGCTCAAAGGGCAAAGCCCCTTGACGATCTTCGCTCCTGATAATGAGGCATTCAGTAACGTTCCAGCTGGCACACTCGACAGTTTGCTCAACAACAAGGAACAGCTGACTAGCGTTCTTACGTATCACGTGGTGGGCGGGACGCACTTGGCGGCTGATCTGGCCAAGCAGAAGACTCTTAAGACTGTTCAAGGTGGTATGCTCGATGTTCACGAACATCATTGGCTGCGGCACGGGATCAAGATAAACGATGCTGTGGTTAAAGATGCCAACCTTGAGTGCGCTAACGGTGTCGTTCACATCATTGACACCGTGTTAATGCCGAAGTAGGCCGCGAATCAAACGGCTATCGTCAGAAGCAACGTAACGCTTGACAGTCGCGGGAGCGCTGACCTTGATGGCGCGATCCCGTTGACTCTTGCAGGTTATGGTGTGTGGAAACGGAGTTAGCGGGGTAGACGCCATGCGAAACAGATAAGCCGTTTATAAGCCGAGTGGCGGGGTGCAACCAACAGTTAGCGCGGCATACCCTACCGGAAGCAACTATAACGTAAAACCTGAGGCAAGTACAGAAGCGCGGTAATTACAAGTTTGTCTAGCAACTAACATCAGATGCCGTCCACTGACCCCACAGCCATTTGCTACTTAAGGATGAGTTCGTATCGATTTCTTCCTACTCACTCTGCTTGTCTGCTTCCCCTTCCGCTATCTTCTTTTGCTTAATTGTCTCCCCTTCAATTTCCTTTCCCTTCTTCTCTACGTCTCCAACAACTTCTTTGCCCTTCTTTTTTAGATCTCCGATATCCACCATCGTCGTAACCTCCCCTGCATAAGTTAGCGCCCTGTAGTTTTCCTGCTCGACGCTTCTCGTTCTTTTTTTTTGACTGTTCGCTCTCTTCTCGCCTTTCCGTGTCTTTCTTCCCGTTATCTCCCGCTCGCCTTCAGCGCCGGAACAAACTTGCCACGAGCGAAATGATGAACAGGATGATGAACACGGCCCCCCAAATCTGCTTTTATTTACGGGATGATGATGGGGATGATGATGCCGAGCCAGTATAATAGTATCACGAGCAAAGCTCCGGGGATCCCTGCCAGTGCACAAATAAGTACGGTGATCCAATTTATGGGCACTGAAAGCCCAAGGAATTTCGCTAAAGCCAGAACGATGAGCCCAAATATCGAATTTACTACTAAATAACTTATTGTACGCGATATGGCCATAACAGCAACTTAACAACAAGATCTAAAAGAAGGTTTCGATTTTTTTCAACTCGCCGGCAAACAGCCTACAAAGTAGTCGAAGCCTGCCCGCGCGGCGCCTCTCATCGTGCGTCGTTCTCTTCTCACTTCATCTCATCACAACCGTCTTTGAATAGGGAGGACAGGCGGTCGGCGCTGAACCAAGGCGCCCGTTCGACGAACAAGTTTCTTCAAAATATTATGTTATCTAAATTATAATAAAAGAAAGATAATAATATTTTTTTTGGCGTGCTTGGCCTGGCACCCCCATTAGCCAATATAGCCCATGCACATTTCGATTCGCGAATAACGGTGTTTAGTTCCGCGCGCGAAATTGTGGTACATTTTTGGCTTAGTTTTGGCTTACTTCCACATGTCAAGGCTCACATTTGACGTTGCAAGCCTCTGCTTAACCATCTATAGCCTGTAACCGAGCCGCATGCGGCAAGCTGTGCTTCGGCACGCTCGAGAAATGAGTTGACGGCAAAGAGGCAGACAGATAAATAAATAGTAATCAACGATGTACGTGCAAGGACAATGATCGACTTGGAGCAAGCTGTTTACGATATCATCGCTGCTGAAATGAATGAGCTCAAACGTGACGAGCTGATCGCGGTCCTGCAGCGTAATGCGCTTGAGGCGCCGAAAATGGGAGTGATGGTTCCGGGAAGCGGGTGCCGGTTCTGCCTGCCGCAGCACGAAGACCTGCGCCACGAGATGGAGTCAGAATTTGAGTGCGATCTCAAGGCGTGTGTGATTCATTCGCTCGTGTACCACACACTCGGCATCCTCCAAGACGCTGACCTCATGGTTGATATGGCAAACGTCACTACAGCCCACAATCGGCTCACGGGCGTGCTGCAAACGATTTTCAGTGAGCAAAAAGCGAAGGAAATTGCGACGCGTTTGATGAGGACTTTGGAAGCGACGGACAAGTACCCCGTGTATAACGGCTGGGCAGACTGAAAACGGCTCAAACACGACGCGCGGACGGTCAGAAGTTTTTAAGTTCAAAAAGAAGTCGCATATGGTCCTGAGTGCTACCCGTCGCCGAGTGGGGGGCGCTCGAGAAAAGCTCGAAAACGACCTTCACACAGACCGCTTGGGCGGCGGCGGAGAGTACATATAACAGCAACAAGTCTTTTCTAACAGTCAAAGGAGGGTGAGACTATGCCGACGTGCAAAGAATGTAAGTTCTATAAGCCAATCGACGATAGCAAAGGAAATTGCTTCGGCCAAGAGGTGCAAGGCGACCGAGAGACAAGTCAGTGCCCTACGCGCACTTTCATACCAAAGTAGTTCCCGTCGTCGTTCCCATTTATTCTAAGCTCTGCGACAAGCGCAAAGACTTGTGGTCGCTTCGCATCAGAAACGTGAGAATTAAGATCCGACGTTAAGCCACACAAAAGAAGCACGATTCAATCAGAGCGGTCTTAGCCTTGATGGGAGCGCCAGCCAAAGATAGCGCCTGTCTTGACCCCTCACGCGCAACAATTCTGTGACAGCGGAATCCCTGGAGCAAAGAATCTGATTCTCAGCGCCCAGCAAGCGCTGCTGAGCTCACTAACTGCAAAAAGACGGCACGCGTGTGCAGTTTCGGAATTTGTAGTTGTCCGTTGCTTTTGTGAAACGCTGCTTTTCTACGCGCCTAGGGCTTAAAGCGCCGTGGCATGGGCACGTGCATTTTTCCGTGCCTTCCCATCTTTCCCTTGCGCATTTTTTTCATTACGAAAAACAGCACAAACATAACGGTCGGCACAACGGTGAACATGACGAACATGGCAGCCATGAACAGCGTTACCATAAGTTGTGCGAGCAGCAGCATCACTGTTACAAAATGGAACGCCATTTTGAACGGTCGCATCATCATGTGGCACGGAGCTTTCAAGGGCCACATCATCATTTTCATTGGCAGAAACATCAGTTTAAATAGTCCCATCCTTTAGTCCTCGCTTTGCTTTCTGGTATATTAGACGCCTCAAGCTCTCGATTCTGCGCAAGCCAACCACGGATATGCAAGCACTAAAAACCTGCGGCGAGCCTTGCATGGGGTTAATAGCGATCTTTGGCTGATGAGAGCGTTGATTTGCCAACTACTTTAACAATCTTTCGCGCCTTTATAACACTTTCCCTACCTAATGGGGCAGGTTTGTGGCCTACGCCATCGTTTTGCCGTCGCAATGCACGCAAATGGGAAGCGCAAACGGCTTTCCGGCTATTTGCTTAAGAGGAACTTCAACGCGACTAATAACAGCGCCACACCAAAGATCTTTTCCAAGACGACACTTGGAACACTCGTTGCGATTTTCGCCCCGAAAAAAGCTCCGAAAAAGAATCCAATGCCGAGAATCGCTGCAATCTTCAAGTCCGCGTAGCCACTTTGGTAGTACGTCAGTGCCGCTAGCAACCCGAAAGGTGCAGTAAGCAGAATAAGCGTCGTGCCTTGCGCTTCGTGCTGGGTAAGGCCGACAAGCAGCACGAGCGCTGGGACAAGAATAATACCGCCGCCAATGCCCAGCAAACCGCTTAAAACTCCAGCCGTCGCTCCAAGGAGTAGGTAGAGAATGATGCTGTCCACGCTGTGGTCACCTCCCGTTTCCGCTAAGCGCTGTCATGATTAGAGACGTAGGCTTTTAACCGTGTCGGACGGACTGGGTGCCGCAAAAAAGAGCTTTGTCGAAGAGGCACACTCGTTTTAAGCTCGTGCAGTTATGCGTCACGACGTGCGACCTGCGCCGTTCGGATTGGCCGTGGACGCTGGGCTTTAGCTTCTCAGATCTGAGTGCCGCTCGGCCAATTCTTCCTCTTTTTTCTCCAAAGCCGCTATGAGACCTGCGATAACGCTGTCCAAGAACACCATAACGTTAATCTCAAACAGCGTTCCGAGCGGCGTGAGAGAAATCGAAACGCCGGTAACCTGGCGCTCTAAAAAGCTTGTTTCATCGGCTTCCGTTCGACCGCGGATCGTAACAACGTTCGCGGCAAGTTTACCCAGGGATGAGTCCGTGTTCGAGGTGACGACTGCGATTCTGGCCCCGTGATGCTTGGCGATCCTCGCCGTCTCGTTGACCGGACCTGTTTCACCCGTTCCGGAAACGGCGATCACGAGATCGTTTCCTCTGACGGCCGGCGTGACGACCTCACCGAAGACGTACACGTCGAAACCCAGGTGCATCAATCGCATGGCGAAGGAACGGGCGACCAACCCCGACCGACCTTCTCCGAGGAGGAATATACGGTGGCGTTCTTCGTGCGTCGCAATGATCTCGGTGACAAACGCGTTCACCTCAGAACGGTCGAGCGTGCCTGCCTCTTTTCGCACTCTTCCGGCAATAGATTCCATTGTTCGCTTGATGCGACTATAAGGTTCGCCAGTGACGGGGTCCGTTGTCATTTAGTCTACCTTTTCGTATTAGTTCTTTCAAAGCCGACGATATCAAGTATCTTTCGGTTAAGTCGGAGCAACGCTCAGCGCCTCGCGTCGAGTCGTGCCCTGTACGCGCCATTTTTAGCAAAGGCCCTACTATGCCGCCCGCAAAATCTCGGAGCTTGCGCGATTAGCGTAACGTCCTGTAAGGCCTGCAAAAGCAAGCACCTGGATATAAACGATAGCATATTATACAGGCAGCGCGAATCGAGCGTGCGACAGTGGTATTCTCACAAATGAGGCGCTGAGGAGAACCCGAACATGCCGAAAAAGAAAAAGCTCACCTACACCTCGCTTCTCGATAGCAAAGACATTCATAGAGGATACGAACAGGCGCTCGAAGCGGTACAAGGAGAATTCGGACAGCATCATCCTATGTACATCGGCGGTCGGCGCGTCGCAGCTATCGAGGATTTTGAGACGCGATCCCCCATCGATAACGACATCATCATCGGCACGTTTCAAAAGGGCGGAGAGACAGAGGCACAATCAGGGGTCGTCGAAGCGAAGGAGTCGTTTGCTGCATGGAGTCAAATTGACTGGACCGAACGCGTGCGGATCACTCGGGCCGTCGCGGACCGCTTAGAGAAAGATGGCTCCCTCCTTGCTGCGCTCATGACATATGAAGTGGGAAAAAACCGGACCGAGGCGCTCGCTGAGGTCTGTGAAGCGGTCGAAATGCTCAGGTACAATTGCGCTATCTACGAGGAGCGAGAGGGCTTCACCCTTCCTATGTCGCAGGTCACCGGAGAGCGAAGCACCAGTACCATGCGGCCGTATGGCGTGTGGGCGATAATCTCCCCGTTCAATTTCCCGCTCGTGCTCGCTGCAGGCATGATTTCAGCGGCACTCCTCACCGGGAATGCAGTAGTCTTTAAACCGACGAGCAAAGCGCCACTGACCGGTTTAAAGCTGTACGCGGCGTGGGTGCAAGCAGGGGTTCCCGGAGGCGCGCTGAATCTGATTACCGGTCCTGGTAAGCCATTTGGAGCGGTCGCGGTGGCCCACCCCGATGTGGCCGGCATCGCATTTACAGGGTCGCGGGACGCAGGAATGTGGCTGCAGCGCAACTTCTCGGTACGCCAACCTTATCCCAAGCCATTTGTCGCAGAAATGGGCAGCAAGAACCCTGCTATCGTTACCACTTCCGCGGACCTCGACAAGGCGGTCGAAGGGGTAATCAAGGGAGCATTTGGCTATAGCGGACAGAAATGCAGCGCCACGTCGCGCGTGTATGTTGAGGCAGCAGTGGCGTCTGACTTCATCGAAAGGCTCCGCGTCAAGACCGAACAGGTTATTGTGGGCGACCCGCGCAAGAGCGATGTTTTTGCCGGGCCCCTCATCGACCAAGCGGCACTGACGAAGTTCACAGATGCGGTCAAAGACGGCCTTGCAGCCGGGGGAACTGTAATAGCGGGTGGAACCGTGCTGCGCGACGATGTGTGGAACAAGGGATGCTACGTGCGCCCAACCATCATGACGGGACTACCGCGAGAACATCGCCTGTTCAATGAGGAGCTATTCGTGCCGTTTCTGCTTGTCGATACCATTACCTCACTCGAAGAGGGCTTGCGAGAGTCAAACGCGACCGAATACGGTCTGACCGCGGGCATTTTTTCTGAAGATGAGGATGAGGTTGAGCGCTTCTTCGCTTCTGTGCAGTTCGGCGTGTGTTACGCGAATCGGCGTGGTGGTGCAACGACTGGTGCGTGGCCCGGCGTTCAGCCTTTTGGTGGATGGAAGGCGAGCGGAGTAACCGGAAAAGGAGTTGGAGGACCATACTATCTGCTCTCTTATGTCCGTGAGCAGACCCAAACGAGAGCGTGATTGTCGTCGCACGTTAAACTGCGATAACGATACTTAACTGGTTATCAGTGGCCACAGCGGCCATTGCATCCCGCAGAAGTAAGAAGTACGATCGCGGCAAATAAGAATATAAGCACGACGCGACTGAGCATTATTGCGTACAACTGCTACGATCCGCGTGGGGAACGGTATGAGGGGAGAGCCGAAAATGAGGGCACCGACATATACGGTGCAATGGAATTATCGCGCCAACGACGGGTACCAAGCGAACCGGTACGGACCGTATATGCTACAAGCGGAGATTGTACGGTCGTTTGTTGATTCACAAGGTCGGGCGCGAAAAGACATGATCCAGCTCGGCGTCGTGAGTATTGAATGCATTAACGAAGTGTCACACCGACACGCATTTTGGGTCATCACCGAAGCGGCACTCGAGTCGCTTGAAATTGACACAGAAACGCGCGAACGCATCAGCGC
>JBAULJ010000081.1:0-2028 GCA_049578125.1 Halobacteriota archaeon | reverse complement strand
ATCGACGTTTTTGGGTCGCAGATGACGCCGAGCCATCCGAGCTAGCCCAGTTAGTATGTGGCTACAATCATCCATAAAATTATCGCTGAACGCGCTTCTAGATCTTCAGTTAAGACCCTAGTCCAATTTGGTCGGGCGTAAGCACTACGATCGCTCGTTCTAACCCTTGATGACGCCCATGGGGGTGAGCCGTGCAACGGCTTTCGAAATGCCGAGCTTAGAAACGACGTCAATGACTTCATCTATCGGCTTGTAAGCTTCCGGTGCCTCTTCGGGCACAGCGGACAGATTATCCGTTTTTATCGCGATGTGTTTTTGCCGCAGGTTTTCTGTAACCGCTTTCCAAGTCAATGAGCTTCTCGCGGATTTGCGGCTGAGAACACGACCTGCTCCGTGGCACGTTGAACCGAACGAAGCGGCCATTGCTTTTTTTGTGCCGTGTAGGACGTATGAAGCGGTCCCCATGCTGCCGGGGATGAGCACTGGTTGCCCGATTCCGTAGCTCGCGTCCTTATCGAATGCCCTCGTAGCGCCTTTACGGTGCACATAAACTTCCTTACGCTCTTCTCCGACTGAATGTTTTTCCAGCTTAGCGATATTGTGCGCAACATCGTACACTAGGGTTGCAGTTGTGCCAAACTTCTGCTCAACTACATTTCGCACCCAAAACGACATCACTTGCCTATTTGTCCACGCATAGTTAGCAGCTGCTGCCATAGCGCCGAAATAATCTCGGGCCTCTGGCGAGTCTGCGGGAACACAAGCAAGTTGCCTATCGGGAAGTCTGATGGCATACTTGCGACTCGCCCCTTGAAACACTTTCAAGTAATCTGTGCAGATTTGGTGGCCCGCTCCCCGTGACCCTGAGTGGAGCATTATGCAGACTTGCCCCTCTTTCAAACCAAACAAGTTTGCGGCTTTTTTCTCACAAATCTGATCAACGCATTGAATCTCTAAGAAATGATTTCCGCTTCCTAAACTCCCAAGTTGTGGCTTGCCCCTCTTTTTCGCCAGCGGACTCACTTTTGAGGGATCTGCATCATTCAAACAGCCATTGCTCTCGCAATGCGTAAGATCTGTAGCGTCTCCGTATCCTTGATTGACGGCCCATTTTGCGCCGCTCGAGAATACGTTGTTTAGCTCCGTTTCGGAGAGCCGCAGCTGTCCTTTCGAGCCGAGTCCTGACGGAATCGCTTGAAACAAGGCTGTCAGGAATTCATCAATTCTCTGCTCAATTTCTTCTTTGAACAGTGTCGTCGCCAAAAGCCTGGTCCCGCAGTTTATGTCGAAACCGACTCCTCCTGGAGAGAGGACACCTTCGGTTGCGTCGAAAGCGGCAACACCGCCGATGGGAAAGCCATAACCTGTGTGCACATCTGGCATCGCGAGTGACCACTTCTGAATCCCAGGAAGTGTCGCGACATTAGCCACCTGTTGTATCGCTCCAGGCTCGAGGTATTTTAGGAGCACTTCTGACAAGAAGATTCGCCCAGGGACGTGCATACCTAGCGCTGCGTCCTTTGGCACCTCCCAAACATACTCGTCTTGCCTTATTAGTTCTGCGAGCGTCATTCAACCTCTTATACGTCGAGCGTTATTTCTGCGTGGTAGACGTCATTCTTCTTTACCTGTAGATTGTGATATGTCACCGCTTTCACTTCTTCTTTGAATATGTGTTTGTTTGGATCGATTCTTTCGCCCCTGCACTCTGCAGTCAACGACAAACCGGTAATCTTGACGATACACTTCTTGACAGCAAAGCGTTCGACTTCGAACGTGACGAGAAGCTCCGCAAGCCAGTCGTAGAGCAAGCTCTCGTAGCTGTCAGAGGTCATCTCGATGGTGGCGGTCTCTCTGAGCGCCACGCCTTCAAGCAGAACAAGCGTGCTTTCGAGGGCTTCTGCCGCATTCTCGAATAGCTCGTTCAGGTCTCTTCCGTAAGCTTTAAAAGTTACATCGGCTGTGTGCTCAACAAACTCGTATTTTGGCATGCGGTTATGGTATAGGATATGAACCACAAGTTAATAT
>JBAULJ010000080.1:0-3485 GCA_049578125.1 Halobacteriota archaeon | reverse complement strand
TCCGACAGCTGTTCATCGCCTGGACGATAATGTGTCAAGCGCTATCTCGAGGCCGCGGCGATCTAGAAGGATAGAAGTGACTGCACCTGAAGGGGCCTCTGAAAAATCCAGAGTCAACAAGGCGATGGATCCTTCGAGTTCATCTGATTATAAGCTGCAATTCGATTCTGACGGGTTTGTTGTCGGGGATGTGACCTCAAAAAAGGCATTAATGAGTAAGATAAGGGGTAAGAAAGGCTCATAGATGCTTTTTGTCGCGCAATCGCTTTTAATGCGCTACAAAATACACGAAGCCGTAAAAGCCCCCGGATATAAATATAGCTTGTTTAGCATGCTATGAGGAGCATTCTAGCTAAGGCACTACGCTAAGGGGCGTTACAGGTGCCGAACCTGGAATATTCTCTACGCTTGTGAACACTACTTGCAGTCCAGCTCTGCGGTTTATGGCGCTTCAGCGAGACCAGCTCTCTCATTTCGCGTCGAAGCAGAACGTATCTATCCGTTTGCATCTCTATCCTGGGATTACATAGCGTATCTAACGCTGATAGCACTGCAGCTCGAACGGACGGTATGATGTCATTCAACAACTTTGTCAACGGCTCTACTGCTCGTAAGTGGCCAAGCTCTCCAAGGGATATGGCCGCTGCTATTCGGACGTCGTAGATAGGATCTTGCAATGCATCGATGAGCGGTGGAACTGCTCTCGTGTCGGACAGCTTGCCAAGAGCTTCGGCTGCTGCCCTTCGAACCTCCCATTCATCATCTGAGAGTGTTTCGACGAGGGAAGGCACCGCCTGTCGTTCTCCGACTTTGCCGAGAGCTATTGCTGCATCCTTCCGAACTCCTTCATTTTTATCTTTGAGTGCTCCTGTAAGCGGTTTAACGGCATCTTGATCGGCAATAATGCCGAGCGCCTCTGCTGCGGAATTGCGAACGTACTCGTATTCATCGCTAAGCGCTTTAATGAGTGCCGGCGTGGCACACCGAGCGACCGCGACACCTAGGGCTCTCGCAGCGGCTGCACGTACCCTCTGATCCCGTTTATACTCCAGGGCTCTTATGAGTCCAGCTATGTCCCCTGTCGCAGCTCGTTTCGAAACGTTTGGCTTGAACAATGACAGAATCATTTTTCTTGTCTGGAACGTGTTATGTAGGCCAAATTGTCGTGGCACGACCTCGTATTACTCATGACAGATGAAAATATAAAAATACATCGATATAAGCTGAATTCAAAAACGACTTCGTATAAAGACTCTACGGCGTATATCCCTGGAGCGATCTGGCTCTCTACGCGCTCTTTCTGATCATGCTAGGATTTCTGCTTTCCAATTGTGCCGTCATTGAAACAAGCAAGAACAGTAATAAGCGCGTGGATTGAATCAATGTTCGGTCAGAGTATCCTTGAGATCGCGGGCCGGTACGATAGCGCGTGAAACGGAGAATGGTTAAAGAAGATAGCTGAAAGCATGAGAGTTAAGAGGTCTGTTAAGGAAGACACCCCCCTCAACTCTCTTGCATTTCGTGTAACCCTTTCGGGTGCACATCAAAAAACGGCACTATCCTCAAATAGTTAATGTTTTGAAGTGCTGCGTAACATTTTAAAAGATCGATGATACGCGCTTCTATGACCTTTACCAAAAGGAGCGCTGTACCACATGGAACCCGTGCAGTAATGAAGCACAGTCGCCGATCTTAATGAGATGCGAGCATTTTATGAGTAGACGCTTAGCAAGCGAAAGCAGCGCCATCAACGAAGTACTTGAAGCGCCCGAGGAAAAGCTGATAAAATAATCGGTGTCCTTTGGCAGAGTATAAATATCAGGGCAAATCCCCTACGATTCACCTGAAAACGTTTCGCTAAACAGCAATCGAGTCGTTAACAAGGTAGAGACAGAAGGAAGACACGAATGATTGTCATACGACTTCGGGTGGGCTGATAAGGCCCTTCGTTTTTGCAGGCAGCAAGCACGTCGTACCAGATCCAGAGGTCTGCGCGAGCTGTCCCTATGCATTGGAAGCTCAATTTAACAAAGAGAGAAAGCTTCAGAACACACTGGGCGCCGTTGGACGTTTAAAAGAAGAAAGCAGTAACCACCTGGTCTCTAAAGGCACATAGCAAGCTCTTTTCAAAATCATACGTCTCTAATTCTTCAATTATACAGCGAGAAGGAAAAAGAAGGGCTGCAGTGCTTCCGTTTCATACCGACATATATTTATATGTTCGCATATGTGTGAAATGTTGTGATATCGCTTGTGTAGGGAGCTCTGATGCGATAAATCGCTGTTATTTACCGTTTATCGCCTCTCTTGAACACGATTAAAAGCGGTGTCTACCTAAGAACCAGAGTGATTATGTGTCTTTCGACACGTTTCAAGCACAAATAGCGTTGTAAAAGGCAAATAATGCGCGCGCACTATACCGTTTCACTTTGTGTAGTTACCCTCCTCATTACTGTATTATTTACCGGCGTTGCAACCATGTCCGTGGCAGCACAGCCGACCCCCACCATATATTACGTCCCCCAGGCAGGATCAACGTGGGTCAATCGCGGGACGGCAGGAGCCAGCTATAACGCATACGTCAGCACCCCTAGCTTATTTCAAACCCAATCAAACGGGCACCCCTATTGGGGTGACACAGGACAAAATGATTTTATCTCCATCCCGGCCGGCAGTGCAACAAACAACCAGAACGTAGCGTCGTGGGAGATAGGTTTTCATTTCAGCGGACTATCCGGCCAGCGCTTCCAAAAAATTTGGGACAAAGCGTATGGCGGTTTCATGATTGAAATTGACACCTACAAAGGCCCTACTGAGAGCTACCTTACCATCTACCGTGCTACGACCGGCGGCAGCGGCGCGCGGTGGTACATACCAACTGATACCGTTCTTCGCGCGGGCCACAATTACTACCTTCAAATTGCGTGGGACTCGAGTGCAGGACCGGGAAATGAGCCATATCCGACGATCTGGATCGGAGAAGATGGAAACGCGCCAGTGCGACAAACGCACTGGGACGAGACCGGCGGCGCTCTTGAGGGAACCGGATCATGGTACAACGACGCAGCAGGTTCTGCGAACCTGGGAAATACGGCTTCAGGCGGTGGCATCAACACATCAGCCAAGACCGCCTGGCTCAACGGCAGCTTCTTTGTATACCGGCATTACAATTCAATCGTTGATTTTAGCAGCGGTGGAAGCTGGAACACCTACAAACTGGCGTGGACAACCGCGACGCCGACCGTCACGCCAACTGCAACACCGGCACCTAAGGTGACGCCCACGCCAACGCAGAAGGTCGTCGCAAAGACTCCGACCGCAACGCCGACTGTCGTAAAAGCAACCGCAACGCCGACTGTCGTAAAAGCAACCGCAACGCCAAGTCCACAGGTAGCACAGCTTGCTCCCGTGACAACTGACACGACGAATGCCACGGTGCCTGATATCGCAGTGCCGACAGAACAGACGAGCGCACAGACGAGTAG
>JBAULJ010000079.1:0-4120 GCA_049578125.1 Halobacteriota archaeon | reverse complement strand
TCATAAACGATGAGATTGACGCCATACTTCGCTGCAGCGCTTTCAACAAGCGGATGAACCTGCTGACACACCGAGCACGACGGCGAGGTGAAAAGCATGACGTTGTTTTCGTAATCGTTCAGTGAGTCCAGGCTATTGGAGTGATCTATTAGTTTGGAATCTACGGCCTGGTGCTCAGTAGACAGAAGAGCGAAACAAGGCGCGACAGCAAATGCCGCTATAACGAAGCCAATCGCCATGATTGGGATTATGCGTTTTATCGCCATCGTTGCCGTCGATAGTTGTGCGGCTTGGTGCTTAAGCTTGCTGGTCGTCCATCATAGCTTGCAAAAGTAAAAGAGACAGGCGTGCCACCCGTCAAAGCTACCTACAAGAGCTTTAGCACGATGTCCGCGATGTTCACTTGACTTGTGCTCGTAAACGCCGTCAAGGGGTCTAGAAGCGAGAGCAGCCCGATGTGAGTCGGGGCATCTTGCGGCGCCGCAGTGGCATTCACCGTCATAACGTCGTCGTAGTAGACGACCTTACAGGTGGGGCAATCCGTCGACGCTGTCGCCACCTGAACAGATAGCGTGATAAGAGCAACTCCGATCAGGAGTGCCATCACCTTTTGCCTCGGTTCCAAAAAATTACCTCCCGTGCCCCGTGAGGGGCGCTATTGGCATTACTCAGAGAAATCTTTTTTAACCCTATAAATAATTTCTCTCTTGACTGCCGTGTTTCACCGGCGGCTTTGAGCTAAAAAAAATTCTTAGTCAGAACAAAGCTATCGCTTAGTATAGTGGCGCTATCTAATAAAAAAGGGGTTAAATGAATAACCCTCTTTACCGTCTTCTCAAGAACAGGTATATTGCGCCTACAACTAACGCGGGGGCACCTAGTCCGAGCAGCGAGAACTCTGGGACTGTCTGCGTCGAAGTAGTTGGTGTTTGAGTTGTTTTAACGACCTCAATCGACGGCTGCGCGACGGTCTTCGCTACTGTTTTTGTAGCTTTCACTGTTGTCGTAGCTTTTGGCGTTGTCGCCGCTTGTTTTACCGTTGTCGTAGCTTTTGGCGTTGTCGTCGCTATCGGCGTCGCGGTCGGCGTCGCGGTACCTATAGCCGCCTTTATAGCTGCCTCGATCTGGGCTTGTGTAACAGCACCCTCAAACCTCGCCGGCTGAGCTCCTGAAATGACGATGGTAGGCGTCGACGAAACGCTATTCGCCTGCGCAATACCTTTGCCTTCCGTCGTGCTCACGTCATAAACGATGAGATTGACGCCATACTTCGCTGCAGCGCTTTCAACAAGCGGATGAACCTGCTGACACACCGAGCACAAGGGCGAGGTGAAAAACACGACTTGGACGTTGCTAGCTTGGGCCGATGCAACTCCCGAACACGCCACGAATGAAACCAATAAAGCGGTTAACGCTATTAGGCCAATTTGTTTTTTCATCTATTGTTGGCACCTCTTCGTGATGATTGTCTTCCTTACGTATAGCCAATATTGCCGATTTATCTTATAAATAGTGATCGATCTCGATCAAAACCGTAAGACAAGCATAAATGATACGATGAGATAGCAAGGAAAGAACCGCATTTTAGGGCTCGAAACTCAGACTGCGTCAGAACGCTTAAACAAGTAATAAGCCGGTAAAAGCGGAACGACAATCGAAACGGCGAGAAATATGACGTTCGCTGCATAACTGAGGCCGGAAGTTAGCTTTGAGAAGTCTCCGGCGAGGGATTGGATAGCGACGTTGTGGCTGCCGGGATTGATCCAGAGGAGTATTTTTGCATAGCCCGGAAACGCCGTATAGGGGATATCTGACGTAGCGCTCAGGTTTATGGCGCTTAATCCGAGTGCGACACCTGCATAGGTAAAGATCAACAGCAGGATCCAGACGAATACGGCGCCCAGCAACGAGTCGAGGCTCGTGCGCGTCAAACTTGAGATCAGGAGTCCTATTGCTATGAATGACATGACGTAAAGCAGGATAATGCCCATAGAGAGGAACAGGTAGTCAATGTCGCTGGAGCTTGGGAATTTCCGCGTGATTAGGGACAGACCTATGTAGAGCACGAGCGTTGTCCCGACGAACAGGCCCCCCGCAGCGGCAAGATACGCGACGAACTTGCCGAAGAGTACCGTGCTGCGCCGGATAGGTCGCACTAGGAGCTGCACGAGCGTTCTTTCTGATCGCTCACGCGTAAGAGCGTCATACGACAACGCAAGCGCGAGTATTGTTAAAATGACTTGGCTGTACGAATACGCAACGCTAATCACATAGTTGACCGGCTGCGTTGCCGGGTTAGGCGCTCCACTCGTTGGTGAAATTGACCGGGCGAGGTCGGCATTGCCGTAATACGCGCCGATGAGCGCTAGCAGCACGAAGATAATTCCGAAGACGAGGAAGCGCTTCGTCCTTACAGCGGACTGAAATTCCTTTTGCGCGATCGTCAGAAACGCATACGAGGACTCCGAAAGCTCACTCAACCCTTTCTTCCCCCATCATTCGTACATACGCCTCTTCGAGCGATGGTGACTCGCGCACTGAGCGTAATCGGCCTCCTGCCCGCGTGATTACGTAGTTCACGTCCTCGTTGATGCCCGGCCTGTAGTCGAGGCTAATCTTCAGCCGGTCGCACTGGATTGATTTGACGCCTTTGACCGACTTGATGGCTTGGAGGACACGTTCGTTCATGTTGGCGAGGTCAGCTTCGAGTTGCACGGTCGTTCCCCGCACGCCCGCAATAAAGCCCTTTGTCGTGGTTGGCGCGGCAACGCGGCCGGACTTCATTATCGCCACCACGTCGCATATTTCGGCGATATCTGTGACGTTGTGTGTCGCGAGAAAGAGGGTGACATCGTGGACGTTTAGTTCGTGAATGAGCGCCAATATGTCGTGTCTGCCCTGCGGGTCAAGTCCTATGCTTGGCTCATCGAGGATGAGCAGCTCAGGCTCGTTCAGCATCGCCGCGGCAATGCCGAGTCGCTTTCGGTCCCCGAGCGAATACGCTCGGACGGGGTCTGTCTCCTTGCCCTCCAATCCTGCCAGCGTAAAGAGCTTCGCTATCCTCTCATCACGCTCTTCGCGCACGCCGGAGAGATTGGCAAGAATTCTAAGGTTCTTTTCCGCGGAGAAGTTGCCGTAGAAGCCTGGGCGTTCAGGCAAGTAACCGATCTTATTTTGCACCTCGTGAAACTGCGTTGCGACCTCGCGATCGAATATCTTGATCGTTCCAGCGGTGGGTTTGGTGAAGCTGAGCAACATGTTGATGATGCTCGATTTCCCGGCGCCGATCGGACCCAGAAGCCCAAACGCAGCACCTTGTTCCACGGTGAAGCTTGCACCATCAACAGCAACGGCGCCTTTCTTATAGCGCTTTGTCAGTTCAAGGACTTCTATCGCGTTCATTGTAACCCACCGCGGTGCACGGCTGTAATTATGGAGAGCCGAATACTATTATATAAACTAGGCGTTTTGGCGTGCGATTTGCTTTTTCGCTCTGTGCAGACCTGAGTGCACCAGCCAAGCTGCGCTGAAAGCGCGCAACAACCTATCTGTACTCCTTGAATATCCGATCGACTGCTTTTGACGTTGCCGCTTCCTCATCTGCGTAGCGCGTCTTTAGATCGAGCTCGAAAAGGCGCAGTAACCGATCAATCTTGACGTCGGTATATTCCTCAATTTGCGCCGCGGGACTGTCACCAAGGCTAGCTTGTAGTGACTTAAGCAGGGCCGTCTCTCGCTCCTTAAGCTTCTTGATCTCCGCCTCGTACTCCTTTATGAGATCGAGCAAGTCTTCTGCGACCTCCTCTTCGGCGTAGTTTCTGTCTTCTATCATAGTCTGACGTATAAAGGGATTGATTTAAATCCTTTGGGTCATATGCGCACTCGCTTACGCCGATCATCCATCGAGGGCGGTCTCGCGGACGTTTCGGAGGCTGCTTCGCTCTGATGGGGCGCGATCGCGTGTATGTAGCCCAGCTTGGCTATACAACGTAAGACCGCGTCACCCGAATCACGAGTTCCGTAAAATCATGTATAAATAGCATCGTTGACGAAGCCGTCATGTGTGGAGCACGATTTCATCGACAAGCACTTTGACACGAGTATCCAGCCGGCCCGCGAG
>JBAULJ010000078.1:0-2293 GCA_049578125.1 Halobacteriota archaeon | reverse complement strand
GTTTTTACTGCCCGCGACGATCACAAGATTCTCGAAGGCGTATCCGCGCTTGACGTGGGCGTTGGACGGATAACGCTGACGATACGCGGCCCTTTCAGACGCTGATAACCAGTTGAAATCGATCACTTGATCGATCGTGAAATAGCCGACGAAGTAAAGCGCTTCGGGATACTCAGCTTTGTCGTGATTAAACGGTTTTAATCCTGCGTAAAAAACGAGCAAATCCCCTTCACCCAACTCAAGGAGATATCGACGTTTTGCCGTCGGGTCACCATACGTGCACGTTTCGAACTCAGGATCATCGTGCATTGGTACGTGCCTGAGCGCTGGTGGCACATATCTCGACAGCGGTTTTCCCTTCCTGCCGAGTCTTTCGCTGTAGGTAGCAGCCGTGCACGCTCGATACGTCTCCGGAATGGGAACGAATTCGAACGATCCGTCGTCAAAAATTGGACCGTAGGTTCCGCCGCTTCCCTTGTCGATGCCGACGCGGAGCAATAACGCCTTCATTGTTCTGGGCCCCGAGAGTTCAGGTCTGAAGCATATAATGGCAAGCTCTAAGGGTTCCGTGGGGACCTCGGCTATGTCGGTGCACCTGACCGACGGCCATCATTTTTCCACGGCCGTTTTTATCGCTATGCGCTCTATTACGTTCTCGTACGCGTCGCGAAGCCCGCGGCGAGTATTAAGACCGCCATAACCGTTTGGGTCATCGACATTTGTCTTGTCCTCAAGCTCTTCGATCTCTTTCCTACAGAAGGCTATAACGTTCTCTAATATCTCTTCACAATTCATTTTCAATCCTTTCCTCCCGTTCGAATTCGGCGCGTAGAAGAAGACGGGCTGTCCATAGTTCGGGACCTCAGCGAGCTGCGCAGCGTGGTAATCACGTGCGCTCCAACGAACGTAGTGGACTATTTTATGGGTACCTTGACGCCCTCAAGCCGTTCGGCGAGCGGTATAGTCACCTTCAGAAGGCCATTTTTGAACGTGGCCGTTGCCCCTTCCGGATTGATGGAATGGGAGAGTGCCCAGCAGCCGGCATATTCGATATCCCCTCGAGGTGCCGAGAGACAAAACCCGTTCTCGCCAGCTTCAACTTTGATATCCTTCTTGTCTGCGCCGGGTAGTTCCACGTCGATGGTGTAGTTTTTCTTGTCGTGATAGAAAAATGCATTCGGTGCGACAAAGGTGCGATCTTTTTCAGCCATTGATATCCCTGCTTAGAATTCTTTTGAATGATTAAGTAGCTTTGCCAGGCCTAACACTGTAGAATCTCATTTTTCAGTAGGTGAACTGCTCTTTTTATTTTTTGCGCGTCCTGTTCTGTTACACCAATGACCCATACGATTCGGCTGCATCCCGAAAAAGAAAGGCCATAAGCGTGGATCGTTAGAAGTGTAGAGTTTGGCTGACGTTGTCGATTCTACTGGACGCAGTGAAAACCCCTGTTGACCTTGTCAAGGTTAACGCTAGCAATTATCTCCTCTTCTGCCGTCGCAAAAGGCGTGGTCTACATCGGGGTACTATGACTCTGTTACACATCGCGGCAACGTCTATGCTCTCAACGCCGCCACCGTTCAACAGTTCGAAAGTGAGCTTGAACAGCTTGAAACCGGAGACGTTGCTGCACACCGAACGTGGACTAACGTAGGAGCTACGTCACGACAAAGAAACACTCCAGAATCAGCTCGAACTCGGACCCTGCGGCTGCCTGCGCCCAAAATCGGTTTCTGGGCGCGACTTTTTGGCAGTTCTAAGCGAGAGAAAAAAGAGTGGTGACTAGCACAGAAAAACCTAGACGCGAATTCTGGCCAAAAGGGCGAAACTTCACTTCTGAGTCGAGTGAAGCTATCCTCTGATGAGCGGGCCGCTAGGCGCCAAGAAATTCGTGATTGGTTTTTTGGCGTTTAGGTGTGTTCCTCCTCATTTTGTTTACACTGTTGAGGTTCCTGCCTTCCAGCATTCAAGCGGCAGCGTATCCTTCGATCGTCTTAAACGATGACAAATCTTGAGCTTTTGCGCTTATTTGCGCGTACAGCGCGATAACTTAAACTATCATAACTGCACAAACAAAAATGGCTTTAAGCCGAATGGTAAAGTAGGTGACTAAATTGAAGTTTAATGTCGATATTGCGACCTTAGTAACGCAAACTGTTGACTTGTCCACTTTTTTAAAGGCAGCGATTGCAGGAGATCTGGTAGAAACGCTCAAAGGGCAAAGCCCCTTGACGATCTTCGCTCCTGATAATGAGGCATTCAGTAACGTTCCAGCTGGCACACTCGACAGTTT
>JBAULJ010000077.1:0-3017 GCA_049578125.1 Halobacteriota archaeon | reverse complement strand
GTCCTGCCTCTCTCATCCGTCTAATCATTCTCAGAGTTCCGGTCCCGCTCTCTTCGACATACCCCGCGTAGTAAAACACCTCGGCGATCCGCGGGTTCCTTGGATGTGCCCTGTGCTGTTTCTTCAGGTCTTCTATGGTTATATCCTTAGGAAGGCCCCCCGGATTGAAAAACCAGATATGATCCTCGTATATCTTGATTTGGATAAACTCGTGCGACGTAATATAGTCACGATGGGTAAGTGCGTTAAGCAGTGCCTCACGGATGACGGCCACCGGATAGTCTGGTAAATCCTCTCGCTCTACACTTTCTATCTTGGCAGCTTTCCCTATATTCTGTCTAATGGCCGCGAGTGCCCCCTCACACTGTTGGAACAGGTTTCCTCCTATCCGCTTATCGTCGATGATATCGGCTTCGGTTTTGAGGCGTAGGACCTGGACGCTAAAATCAGGGAAATATGTTTGTGGATTCGTTCCGAAGAGGAGAATTGATCCATTGGTTAATTGCTCACCTGCGGCTAGGTGGAACCTTTCGATAACGGAGCGCATCGCCGTAGCGAAATCGAAATTGCTGCGCACCGCCTCTCCGTAGAACCCCTCACTATACTCATAGGGAAGTCTACCCTTCTTAACTCCCCGATCGACGAAGCGCGATATCGTTTTTTCGTCGAGTTCGTTTAACGACGCGTTGCTCATTGTGGGGGACGCATCCCAACTTGAACCTGTTGAGCTTAGGTGCATTCGGACAATTTCTTGAGCGGTAATCACCCGCGTACTTTCCCCCACGCGTCGGTAACAGCGACCATTGACTGCTATGGGTTTTATAAAGGATTCGACGACTCTGATGACTACAAGAGTCTTATTTTCTATCTTATTGAGCTCAACTGTGGGAATAATATGTGGATCAGTGCTCTGGGTAATCTGGTTGATCCAGTTGTTCAGAGTCTCATTTCCAACAGTCACGCCTTTAATCTCCCGCTTATCGGAGATGCCTATGATTATCATGCCGCCTTTTGTGTTAGCAAATGCCCCAGCGGCCTTTACGGCGCTCTTGTCAAAGCTCTCCTTGAGTTCTATGGTCTCTGACTCACCTTCAGCGATCACCTGCATCAGTTCAAGTTCGTTCATTTTCTTTTCTGATTCTGGTTTGCTATGCAACGATACAAATCTATTGTTTTTACTTGCGCTTGTTTAGGGCAGGTAATCAAGACGGCGATGTAGACACAATTGGCTATTTATCTATTGAAGCTTGTTTACCTCTCGCCGCTTCAAATAACGGCCGTTTTGACGCTAATATTGACGTCAGAAAAAATCGATCATGCTATTATGGAGCGTGGTGCATGTAAAAAAGGACGTGTCAAGAGCCGAGACGGCGCATGCCGACCAAAGCAAAGAACCCCGTCCCGTGCAGATTCTCAACAGGGGTTTGTTAAACGTCTCCCGATTTAAAGCTTGGGATTCCCTTGTTGTTTTTTTGCCGTCGCTCGTTCTCCGAGATGAGAATGAACGAAACAGACCAAAAAATTCTTAAAAGGCAGCGCGACCTTTGGGGCGGCTCCGGTAGGGACCACGCTACTGACCTCGAGCACGACCTTGACGCGTTTATTGACTGTATCAATCGATACGGGGGGGAAAGGATGATTGAGACCGGACTAATCTTAACAGGTAGCGACGCGGAGCTATTGAGCCGCGCGCTTTCAGAAGTCAAAACAAAAGTCTACGAGGAGTCCGAGGCTCGATTAGAAGACACTCAGGCACTAGAGGCACTCGTTTCGTGTTTCAGAAATGCGGAGAAAGAAGGACAGGAGAAAGAGAGACCTCACATGTATTTTAGCCCCTTACGAAAGCGTCTTGTCCTGGGCACGATTATCAGTAGGCAAGGTGGCGTGGAGGGTCGCTAGAGCTGATCGCGGCAGGGCTGAATGGCGCCCGAAACCTCTTGTACGAGTCGTAATATGTCGATGTGGTGAGTAGAGTATCGATCTTGATATAAAGAGCGATTTTTGATTGTCCTAGCACGAGCCGTTCGATAATAGCTCTTTAATTTCTTGGTCTCTTTTTATCTAATGGGAGTTATTCAAAAGCGACTCGAACTCGCGACTTTGCGGTTGTCTGGGCCTAAGGTCGGCTCTTGGCTCGAATTATTAGTGTTGGAAGGGAAAAAGACTGAAAAATGAGATTACCGACAAGGCTATGAAGTGGACTGTCATTGAACTTGCTAAGCGCAAGCGGTTAAATAATAGCTCTGACATATTTTGTTCTAGCGTTGGGATGATCGGCTATTCTTCGCAACTAAGGAGGGTGTTTATTGGTTGATGCTGGGCTCCGGAACCTTAACGAAGTTATTCCAGATATATCTAAAATAAGCGATTTGTTTGAAGAACTTGAGCATATTAGTCAAGAGGTTGAAGACCTGATTGGAAGTTCACGAGAGCAGTCGCTTGTGGCCGTCGATGCTTCAGATGTCACTATATCGTTCAACAATACGTCAGCGATTGGATGGCAACTGAGGTAACTGCGCGACATGGCGAAGAGGCACCCAAAACCGCCAAAAGGCAAGCGCGCCACGAAACAACCGTCCACCGACGTCCCTATACCAACAAAAGACTATTTCTCAGAGCTGCCGCTTGATCAATTCCCTGCTACATATCAAGAAGCCCTCTCATTTACAGAGGAACGATTTGCTCATCTTGATGATCACCAAAAAGGAGATGCAGTAACAGGTCTTCGCCAAGAAACAATCAGTCGTATCGAAGCCGCTACCAAGATACCGCTAATATGTTACACTTCTAAGATTCATAATCCGCCTAAAGGTAGTCAGACATCGATAAATGAGTTCGACCTCGTAGGTTTTTCTGACCTCATCTCAACTGTTTCACCGCCAAGTGTTGATGTCTTTGTGATGAGCAATGGAGGTGAGGTTGAGGCGACTGAAAGGATTGTTACATTGCTTCGCGACCGGTTCAACTATATTCGTTTTATTGTACCTTCCAATGCGTTTAGTGCAGCGACTCTCTTG
>JBAULJ010000076.1:0-2036 GCA_049578125.1 Halobacteriota archaeon | reverse complement strand
GTTTCCCCTCCTCCTCACAAGGCATCTGAACCATGCTGATAAATTCCGTCCCATTGTGGCGACGAAAAAAGGTTTCAATATAGGAGGTTGGCTGCACCGGATAGTCAGTACCACTAAGGAGTGGGAAATAGTTAAACTGCCGAGCATCGGCCAAGGCCATCCGAATAAGATCCAGTATTGCCTGACTGACTGAAAAGTCACCCCAGTAACAACGGGTTCTCTTCTCACAGAAATAGACGTTCTCTCCATTGATCCCTGAGAAATCATCTATATTTGATTTTCGGTCAATATGAATGAAAAAAGCCGACGACTTAGAGGAAAGGGCATTGATCAGGCGTTGAAGGTGTTTCGGGTTATTGTAGGCGGTAACAAGATAGGCAATCTTCATGGTCTTTGGCAGAAATGGACAATCCCATGCCGTAAGGCTAACCTCTTGACGACACAGACCTTGTCAATCCCCAATTGGTTATTCTTTGAAGGGCGGAAATGGAAATCCGGGGATATTACTCAAGGTTGATTCCGCGTATCTTCTGCTTATGTTTTTAGCCTATCTATATAAGCTATATGGCTGCTACGCGCCGAAACCCTATGTCTTTGGTGTTTAATGGTTGTACCGTCTTCATGGATGAACAGTGATTACGTCACCGTCGATGAACTCATTTCTGAGTATATTTGTAAGTTAGCGCTTGCGGGAACGGGCGCGGCTCTGTTTCTATGGAGATAGAGATGCACAAACGAAGCACAAATTTTGAACATAGAAACGCTATCGCTCAGAGTAGCGAATGCGTTATAGAATCGAAAAAAGAAGAAAACTGTCGCGCGGCGGACGCGACGCGAAGCGGAGATATTGACATTGGTGTAAGCAACGTCTACAAACAGTGTATACGAGCCGTTACTTCTAAGTGTTGTTCATTCTACATCAAGTCGAGAACGCCAACGTTTAATAGACTACGAGCGTATACGCCGTGCTCGGCAACGTGTAAACGAACAACGACCCGGCGCGTTTGTAATGTAGCAGACGTATCCGGACAAGAAAGGGGCGCGTCCGTGTTGAGCACCTCATACGACGAAGAAAAGGCGTTAGACGACCGATAGCGTTCCGGGGTATGCCAGCTGAACGTGAGCGCGCCGAAAAGATGGTTTATGAAATATATGAGAACGTCAAGCGGGGAGCGAACGCGATTGTTCATGATTTTGATATGCTAACAACATTGAGCGGAACTGTTGACGATGACGCGGGCGATACCGGAACGGCAGCGGTTACAGACGAAGACGCTAAGAACATGCTTAAAACGGGAACGCTCGCCCGTGCGTGAGACGTGGCAAGAACAAGGGGAATATGTCAGCTTTACCATCATCTGACGATCCCAGAAAAAGTCGCCTTCCATAAGCTACGTTCGCGTTTGTACATTAGACAGAAAAACATCGAGCTTGCACGCAAGGAATATGCAACGATATCTAACTTTAGGCCAACTGACTGTCGAAATTACCTGCTCATGCTCCTACACTTTGTGATCCTTCATCTACCGTTTCGTCACCGCGGGCACTGTAATAGATAATGGCTCCCCTCAAGTCCCTCAAAGAGCGCGAAGCGCTCGAGGGAAGGAGCTTTGAACTAAGGATGGAATATCAACATCCAAACGCCAGAACTTGTTTGGGCCTCCTGCTAACCGACACGATAGCGTTACAGTATACCATCAAGGGAGATGTGAATTACGTCCATCGCTTGGCCGCTCGACATCATAATACTGGTGGAGTTCCCGGGGCTTGAGATGAGATGCAGTCAACGACAGTGGGGTGCTACTTTATACGACACATTTATTATCATTCATTGCGCCTAAAACTAAGCGACTCGTCGCACCTTGGGAGAAAGGCTGCTAATATGGTGAATTTCCTTGGCTCAGAGGAATTCGGTTAGGCCGCGTGTTGCAATCGTAGCATATCCGTGGGTCTCAATGACTCCTTACATATTCCTGTCTGACTTACTGCAGATCATTGAGCCCCTCGCCGACAAAGTTGTGCTTATCAGTGGTAAT
>JBAULJ010000075.1:0-4152 GCA_049578125.1 Halobacteriota archaeon | reverse complement strand
CAGGCTCAACTCTCTGAGGTTCTCATCGTCAGACGGCAACGCAAGGTTGTTCGCTCGTCGTACATCGTGTTGACCAACCTTTGGATTCAAGGGCGATTCGAGTGTCACGAGTCTCGGTCGACTGTTTTTTCGGCAACGAGAGGTGTCTCCGTTGTTGCAGTTCTAGTTATCAAGAATAGTTGCGCGCTTTGTTGTCACTGCGCCCGTTTGACTCCTTCGTGCTCCTCTAAAAACACGGCGCGCAACGTGTCGCCGAGTTCCGATGGCACGATGTGACTCACACCCAGAGTCTTTGGATGTAGGTCTATCTCGACCGTTACGTGCGTGTGACCAAGTTGTTTTAAGGGCAACACTTGTCGAGGTCCATTAGTGACTGAAAAAATGGTCTTCTGACCTAGACTCTTCATTGGAACGGCGTGCGGAACGCCCAGTAGGACGGCAAAGTCATAGTCGCTGTAGCGGCTTTCAATCAAGTTTCCGGCAGCAGTGCCCGTGATTGGATACTCGTCTAATCCACCCGTGATGTGGTCAATGGAGACGTCGCTTGCCTTCAAGTCGTTTAGAATGTTCTCTGCATGCTTTCGGAGTCGCGGCAATCCAACGTCAACGTCGAGATTGGCAAAAGTTTTGAGGTATTCATTGCCTATGTCGCTTGCAACGGTTGAGAACGCGACCAGTATATCAGCGAATTGATAAGCGGTCTCTTTTTTGGCATTTAAAACGATAAGCCCTCTCTTTTTACGCTCTAAAAGCTCCAGCAACTTCCTGGCGGTAACGTATTTGATGTCACCGCGCGATGGCGGGATGTACTCTCTGCTTGCTACTCCGGCGATTTTTTCAAGATCGGTCGCTTGGATAAGTAGTTCCTTTTGTCGTCGATATTCACCTGGATCGAGCACTCCTGCTTGAACGGCCGCGGCGAGTGTCGCAATGGCGCCGTACGTATTGTCTCGGTACCCGGCGTGAATTTCAACCTCGATTACGGGGCAGGGCGGGGTTGCGTCCTGCACAGCCTGATGGATGTCTTCGCCAATGATCATGCTCGCACACGAGCCGATCACGCCTAGAAGGCTTGGATCGAACAGCTCAACTGCTCGTCGTATCACCCTCGTAAGGACTTTATCGCCCCCAAATACGAAATTGGTCTCATCCATTGCCGTCGTGATAACCCGAATTCCATCCTCCTCGAGGAGCCGACTATGCTTGAAGCAGCAGCCTGACGGCCCGTGTATTATCACGGCGTCAGTTTCCAGATCTCTTAGCGTATAGAGCGCGGCAACGATTGAGCTCGGTCGGGGGTGGATTATCTGCTCCGCACTTGCGTCAGTTCCTTGCGCTTTGGATGACACCGTGCTACCTCCACATTTTCACACACGAAATAATGACGTCACGTGCCTCGGTCAGCGTGAGAGCCTTACGTAACGCACTTTCTAAGTTATCTGTTCGGACAACGCTCTTGCTAAAGGTGTGCATATGATCGCCGACCAATACAACGTGGTCGACCGCGTCATTTTGAGCGAGCGATACGAGAGCTTCTGGCGCTATCCCGTCGCAGACGTTTTTTGCCTCCTCTCCGATGACTAAGACGACTTTGTGGCCGGCTTTCTTGAACGTAAGTCCATACCGTATTGCTTGTTTGATAGACAGTTCGTCGAGGCCTGAATTTGAGTTGTCGATGAGAAATCTTCCATTGATTGTTGCTGCAGACATCCTGCCCAATACTCCTTTGAAGTTCGATAGCGTCCGTCCGTTCGCTTCAGGGCTGAGGTTCGCCGAGAGCGCCGCAGTCGTAAAACACAGCAGCGCGTCTTCGTAACTCCTAACGTCATAGTAGCCGGAAAGCGCAAAGCGTACCTCTCCCGATATCCGGCCTCCGTCCATCCTTTCCAAATTGGCGTACGCAATTGTTGCCTTATCACTCCTTATATTCTCGTATCGTACGGTTGCCCCGCCTTCGCCGAAGGTGTTAAGGCAGCAGTTCGGCTCTGCTAAAGACGCCGTTTCCGTTGAAGCGACGAGGCACGAATTGGCCTTGGCGTTTGCTATCATCTGCAATTTTGCAAACGTAGAAGTCTTCGTGTGTTGTGCAATGCCGTACTCCGGCGACAACGTTGTGAGGACGTTTATGTCGGCAAGTCCGGTGCCACCAAGGGACACCTCGAAGACGCACACCTCTGGATCAAAGTCGAACTCCCTGATCAGGTCCATCGCAGTCAATATGCTTGCTGGGGTGATGCTCAGTCGCTTCTTGGCGATGTATCTCCCAGTTTCGTGGAGTTCGAGTCCGCGGCTCGTTAGCGTGAGCAGCCTCCGATCAGAATAAGCGTTACCCAAGAGCAACGCGGTCGTCGTTTTCCCTTTGACGCCGGTCACCTCAAACACAAGGGCGCCCTGCAACGCTCTAGTTTGCCGCACGAGTTGACCCACGGCTTGGTGGTGCGTTAACACAGGAATGCCCAAAGCTTCGGCGCGCGCTGCGAGCACGGTGTGGGCGTGAACGGGTGCTATGACCACGTCAAACGAGTCGATCACGTCGGGCGTCGGCGTATCGTGATAAATGTTAATTGCTACTGCGGCTGCTCCAATTTCGCGCAGCTTTTTGCAGATCTGCCGCCCGCCGTGAATCGTGTCTAAAACGGCTACGTTTTTGCCGCCGAAGTC
The DNA here is from genome assembly GCA_049578125.1 of Halobacteriota archaeon. Lineage (GTDB taxonomy): Archaea > Halobacteriota > Bog-38 > Methanoflorentales > Methanoflorentaceae > Methanoflorens. The sequence goes on along the minus strand of JBAULJ010000075.1, from coordinate 1,491 downwards.
CATGTGGGGTTTAAGCCTCTTTAAGCCTTTTATGCGCCAAATCAGCGATACAGGGATCGATGCCAAGCGGCTCTGCATACACGACGTCGACGCTTCTATCGCCGAACGAATGCGTGGTTCGGCGTTGGCCGTCTGAAAGTCCGAGAATCTCAGGGATATCCTTCAATGTATGGGTCCCGTGAGCGAGAAAGAGTGGAAGTACGTAAAGCGTTGTAACGTCGGTTTCTGCAAAACTTTCGATCCCCTCCGCAACCGTCGGACGATCCATGTTGAGGTAAGCGGTTTTTATGATTGCGTCAGTCATTCTTTCTGCGAGCATGGTTGCCACAGCTTCCACGGTGTGTTTGTTGTAGGTTAGCTTGCTTCCGTGACCCAGCACCAGTACCCCAAAGTTCTCTTGCATGATGCCCCTCCAATTAGTGTGTGCGAATTGTCCTTCTGATATTTAACGGTACAGTTCAACCAACAAACAGCGCGATTGAGGTCGCGCACGCCAATCAAGCAAGTCTTTGGAGAGCGTCGGCCAACTTGGGAAGGATCTTCATGGGGACGCCGACGATCAGTTCATCTTCGCTTACCTTCGCGTATTTTCGGGAACCAGAGCACCCGAGCGTGAAGTTTATGCTGTCTCTGATGAGGGGGGCAGCTACAGCATCGCCGCACAGCGATTGAATTCCCGAGAAATCGGCAGTATTTCTCGAATGCAACTCGTAAACGTTTGCCTGCGCGATCATCATCGCTTGGCGGGGGTTAACAAGGAGCACAACCACGTCAGGCTCAAAGGGAGTCTCAGCAAGCGGGGAATATGCTGTCGCATAGGTTTTGAAATCGACACTGGGAATAGCTTGCATGGTCTCGCTGGCGTGGTCAACTGAGGAGAATCTCCCGAGTTTGTAGTAAAATTCGCCAGACTTGATGTTTTCCGGTATCTCGATTACGCCGAGCATTCCGGCACCGCCTTTACAGGCGTGCTGTTCGACCGTTGCGTAGAATTTCGAACCACCGCGCGCCTTCTGCACCATTTCGCAATGGCGTAGTACCTCGTTTGTGTGATTCAGCCCTTGTGGAACCTCTGATTCAGTTCGAATGAGTTTGACCGCCACGGGTGAGCCTTTCAGACCTAAAACACTCGTGAGCTTGTCGGATAGTGCAGCGTAGTCTAGACTCATATCATAAACATAGCAGTGCGAAAAGTAATAGTTTTCTAAGTGGCGGCAGTCGACGACCTGGTTTTGTCAGCAGGCAGTCACGCCTGTTTCGCCAGTTCGATGAGAGCTCTGACGTTTTCGGCCTGTATCGTTCCGGTCAATCGGTCGCCATGTGAACAAGCCGCGCCACGGATTCCAACGATGTCAGCGCCAACGTGCTTTAATACAGGTATTTCTGGCAGTTTGATGGACCCTGCGAGGGCAACTTGTAAATTTCGACTGTGCCCCTCATCGATGAACTGCTTGCATGAAGCTTCGTCCATGAAATCAAAGAGGCCGTTTC
>JBAULJ010000074.1:0-17030 GCA_049578125.1 Halobacteriota archaeon | reverse complement strand
GTTAAGGTGTCCTATCCGGACTTCTTTGATGATATTTTTGCCCTAGGAGCAAATCTCGAGCCGACGAGTATTGAAACCGTCTGAAGCTCATCGCGGGAGATTCTCGTTGCATGAACACTTGGGGACGCAAGTTTAGGGTAACAACGTGGGGTGAGAGCCATGGTCCAGCCACGGGAGCAGTCATCGACGGCTGCCCGTCAGGGTTGCGTATAACCCACGAAGATATCCAAAAGGAACTCGACCGCAGACGTCCGGGTCAGAGTGCCGTTACCTCGCCGCGATCCGAAAAGGATACGGCGCAGATACTCTCAGGCATTTACGAAGACAAGACGCTCGGTACGCCGATCTCCATTGTCATACGAAACGAAGACGTCGACTCGCGCACGTATGATGAGCTGCGTCACGTGCCGCGCCCCGGACACGCCGACTACACGTTTCACGCGAAGTACGGATGGCGAGATCACCGCGGCGGCGGGAGGGCATCAGCACGTGAGACAGCGGCCCGCGTTGCTGCGGGAGCTGTCGCGAAGGAGCTGCTCGCGCATCGAGACGTCCGCGTGCTCGGGCACGTGGTCGAAATTCACGGAATACAATCGAAGTTCGTTTTTGAGAGCCCGGAAGATTTGTTGCTGGCTGAGAGGAGCATCGTGCGATGCTGCGACGCAGCTGCGTCGGATGAGATGGTCGCGTGCGTCGAACGTATGAAAAAGGCGGGCGATAGCGTCGGCGGAATTGCGGAAATCGTCGCCTTCAACGTTCCGGCGGGAGTCGGTGAGCCTGTGTTTGGCAAGCTAGACGCAGAGCTGGCCAAAGCGCTGATGAGCGTCGGCGCCGTAAAAGCGGTTGAGATTGGAGCAGGCTTCCAGTCGGCAAGACTCACAGGAACAGAAATGAATGACCCGTTCACCGCAACGAGAGGGCGGATCGAAACCAAAACGAACAAGGCTGGCGGAATTCTCGGTGGCATTTCTACCGGAGCGCCAATTATCTGCAGAATTGCTGTGAAACCGACGCCGTCGGTCGGAAGGCGGCAAACCTCAGTCGATTTGGAAACGTTGCAGGAAGTCGATCTGTCTGTTTCAGGCAGACACGATCCCTGCATCTTGCCGAGGATAGTGCCAGTCGCTGAGGCTATGGTTGCTCTCGTGCTTGCCGACTTAATGATACAGGGTGGCTTTATCCACCCGGTGCGTGTCTGACCATCGCACAGTCAACAGGCGCCCTTCGACAACGGGCCTCTTATTCAGCTTTGGCGCTTCTTCAGAGCATCTCTGCGCGCCAAACCTGTCATCCGCGATTTCCAACAACTATTTATCGAGGTCTGCGATAAGAAGTGCTGGAACTCGCGAGCTCGCATATCCGGGAAAACCGAATTTACAGGAAGCAGCGTCAGGTATCGTCCAGCATGGCACGGTTTGTAATGATCTGTGGGACCGCTTCGCACGTTGGCAAGAGCATCATAGCTGCTGCGCTGTGCAGGCTTCTGGTGAATAGCGGGTTCAAAGTGGCGCCTTTTAAGTCACAAAACATGAGCTTGAATTCGTGGGTGACGCAGGAAGGCGATGAGATCGGAATCGCTCAGGCCGTACAAGCCTGGGCCGCTAAAGTTGAACCGTCAGCTGACATGAATCCGGTGTTGTTGAAGCCTAAGGGCGACCTGATATCACAAGTCATCTTGCGAGGAAAACCCCTCGGTGACAGGAAAGTAGGTGAGTACTACGATTCGGTAGACGCCATCTTTAAGCACGTTTGCGATTCGCTCGAAACGCTTGCTCGTTCACACGAGATTATCGTAATCGAAGGTGCGGGCAGTCCTGCCGAGATTAACCTCTACGAGCGGGATATCGCGAACCTGCGAGTCGCGCGCAGTGTCGACGCTCCCGTAATCCTGATAGGTGACATCGAGCGAGGGGGCGTCTTTGCGAGCCTTTATGGGACAGTTCAATTGCTCCCTGTCGACGATCGGCGCAGGATCAAAGGCTTCATCATCAACAAATTCAGAGGTGACGAAAAACTGCTTGAGCCGGGAATCACGCAGCTCGAGAAGCTCACGGGCATCCCCGTTCTCGGCATCATTCCGTACGTGAACGTGCGGCTGCCTTCTGAAGATTCCGTTTCGCTTGGGGACAAGTTGCCCCCCTCAGACGGCGCACCAGACATTGCGGTGATCAGGCTTCCCCATATCTCCAATTTCACTGACTTTGAACCCCTTGAAGCCGTCGCCCAAATCCGATATGTTTCGTTAGACGGCGATATTGGTTCACCAGACGCGGTGATTATTCCCGGCACAAAAAACACGATCGACGATTTGGCCGCAGTGCGGCGGTCCGGGATGGATAAGCAGATCGTAGCGAGTGCGGGAACAATCCCGATCATTGGCATCTGTGGTGGATTTCAGATGCTCGGAGAGACCATAACTGATGAGGGCTTTGAGGGCACGCAACACGAAAGCAAAGCGGTAGAAGGGTTACGGCTGCTGCACGCTCATACCGCCTTTGACTCGAGTACGAAGGAGACGAAACAGGTGGAAAAACACGTTACAGGAAATGGGCCACTGCTCGACCGCTTGCGAAACCAAACGATACGCGGATACGAGATTCACATGGGTACCACAACATCTGCTTTCCCGATATTCGGCGACGATGGAGCGCAGGATGATACAGGCCTTGTCTTAGGCACCTACTTGCACGGCTTGTTCCATAACGACAACTTTCGCTCCGTTTTGTTGGAATACCTACACTCGAGACATTCGCAGCGGCGACAAGGTGTGCGTCATAAGCCGCTTTCGCTCTCAATAGCTTCGGAGCGTGCTCCACACTCCGATTACGACGAGGACCCCTTTGATGAGTTGGCTCGCGTAGTGCAGCAACACGTAGACGTGGAAGCGCTGTATTCAATCATTGGATTGTAAGAAATGCCTTCTTGGCTCCTTGTCCAGATCTCGATCCTTTTTATTGCGTTGACGCTTGACGCTTTTGTCGGCGAACCTCCCGCCAAAGTGCATCCTGTCGTCTGGATGGGGCGAGTCGTCGCGGCACTGGAGAAGGGTCTGTACAGGGGAACCGAGCACGCTCAAAGACTCAAGGGAACGGCGGCAGCAGCAGTCGTGATTGTGAGCTTTACCGTGCCTGTCGCGCTTTTTCAATTGCTCGGCTATCGCGTAGCAAGCGCGAACGGTGCTTTGCTGCTGCTCTACGTTGGGTTGAGTGCTTACTTGCTCAAGTCATCCTTCACCATATTCACGCTGCAAAAAGAAGCCCTCGGCGTGACCGATCTAGCCTACACAGACATCGAGGCGGCTCGCTTCCGGCTGCGAGCGCTCGTCAGCAGGGACAGAGTGGGGCTCAATCGCGAGCGCATCCTTTCCAGCGTATGTGAATCGGTCGCAGAGAACACCGTTGACAGCGTCGTTTCTCCCCTCCTGTTCTTTGCCGTTTTCGGCGTCGTCGGCGCCCTGTGCTATCGTGCCGTGAACACGCTCGATTCGATGCTTGGCTACAGAGATCACAGGGAACACGCAGGGCTATTTTCAGCCCGACTGGACGATGTTCTCAACTACCTGCCGACGCGCCTCGCAATCGTTCCCATGCTGCTAGGGTTTCGCGTGATGTCAGGTAAGACGGCCTGCGGTGAGGCCTGGAGAGTTTTAAAACGAGACCGACATAAGAAACGAGCGATCAACTCGGGGATCCCCGTTGCCCTATTTGCGGGAGGCTTAGGCGTAACGCTGACCAAGCCTTCAAGCTATGAAATTGGCAAAGGCCAAGACGACATCACAAAGAACACTGTCAGTCGTGCGGTAAACGTCATGCTCTTCACGTCGATGTTCACCCTCGTATTCGCGGTCGTTCTGCTGTTCGGACGAATCTTGACGTAGCGCCCTGCGATTGAAGATACGCGGCGCAATAACGCAAACAAGTTAAACTAGGAACGCAAAGTTGTTCTGTATATGCTTCGAGGAGTTGAGACGAGGCCGCTCACTAAACGCGCAGATGAACGAGGATTCTTCACAGAACTAGTCAGGCAAGATTGGATAGGCAATGATTCACTGCAGCAATGCAATTTCTCCATCACCTATCCCGGCGTCGTCAGGGCGTGGCATCGGCACACTCGGGGACAGACCGACCACTTCGTCGTTTTGCGCGGTGCCGTCAAGCTTTGTGCATTTGACGATGCGACCGCAGAACTAAACGAGATCATTCTCACAGGCGACGTCTTACAGTCAGTACGCATTCCCGGACAGTACTGGCACGGATTCAGAGTCCTCGGTGAACAGCGAGCATATCTGGTGTACTTCGTTAACAAGCTCTACGACTACGCGGCACCTGACGAGGAGCGGCGTCCTTGGGCCGATCCCACAGTGTGTCCCGCACTCATAAATGGAAGTGCGCAGGATCAGCGTTGTGGACAGCCGTGGGACTGGACGTATACCGGCTTCAAGTAGCGAAAGGAGTACAATGACGCTCGCTTGCGGAACTGGAAGCAAATGACAGAAAAAGTTAGGAGGCCCAAATGACTGAACTACCCATTGCTCCCGTTGACAGAATTATCCGAAAGGCTGGCGCGGAACGTGTAAGCCAAGAGGCAGCGGAAGCCCTTGCAAACGTCATGGAAAACTACGTAATTGATCTTACTGAACGTGCTTTGATATTGGCACAGCACGCTGGAAGGAAGACGATTCGCGTCGATGACGTCCGCTTGGCTGCATCGCGAAGTTAAGATGGATCTTGCAGACATACAGGAGCAAATCAAAGTCAGGTACGGCACGATCGATAAGGCCTCGGGCTCACTCTTTCTTCTTTCGGTTCTCTTAGAGGAATGTGGCGAGCTTGCGACTGCGGTTCGACGCCAGGAAGCGACCGCCACAGAAGAGGTTGTTGACGTCATATTTTGCGCGCTTTCGATCGCAAACCTGCTCGAGGCGGATGTCGATCGCTTGTTACAAGAAAAGTACCTGCGGAGGGGGTTCGACGAAGTCACGCAAAGCTGGACCGATCTTACGAAATAAAAGAGCATCGCACATCGCCGTGCACGAGCGCTGCACTGAAACGCAAGAAGCTCGCAGATAGTATGACAGCTTAGGTGAAGCGAAACGCTTTATGCCGACGGTTTGCGCTCAGGGCATAGAACCCATCGAAATGACTTTTCGGGGAAGATACGTTGCCAGACGAGACTTTTTGATGTCGCGGCGGTCAGTTCGCTTACCGGCAGTTGTGTTTCCAATGCTTTCAGCTCGGCAAGATCTGCATTAGTAGTCGGGTGTCGGTGCGCAGCCCCGCAAACTGCAGGATAACCAGCCGTCGACAAAGGGTACGTTCCGACACGTCGCGCTAACTTAATGCTTTCCGTCTTATCAAGGCCTATCAGTGGACGGTAAATGGGGACATCGGAAGCTTGGTCGATTGCTAAGAGATTTTTAGTGGTCTGGCTTGCGACTTGTCCAATGCTCTCTCCAGTCACGATACCGTGCGCTTTCTCTTCTTTCGCGATCGATGCGGCGATCCTGTACATCATGCGCTTGCAAAGTACGCAGGTTATTCGCGGGGCCAGCTTCCTAAACTGATCTAAACTGGCGCCGTGTTGTACTACGGCGAGATCTAACGGGCGTCCCGCCCACACCGCGAGTGCTTTGACAACAGCCAGTGCCCGCTCGCGTCCGGCGTCGCCTGTGTACGGCTCACAGTTAAAAAACAAAGGGACGATCGTGCAACCGCGCTTCATCATAAGCCACGCTGCGACTGGCGAATCGATCCCTCCGGAGATGAGGGCGATCACTTTTCCTTGGGTTCCTAGTGGCAGGCCTCCGACACCGTGGACAACCTCTGTGTAGATATAAGCGCGCTCCGCCCTAACTTCGATGAACAGCGGAACATCCGGTTTTGTCAACCGCACGGGTGCGCCTGTGGCTTTTTCAATCGCACCTCCGACAATAACGCCAATGTCTTTGCTTGAGTAGTCGTGCGTTCCTGTTCGACGTGCTCGAATTCCAAAGGATTTCCCCCCGGTGAGCAGCGGCGATATGATTCGCAAGGCCGCGTCTTTCATCGCGTCCAGCGTCGCTGCGCTCGTCTGGACGGGGCTAACTGAAACCACCCCAAAAACGCGTGCTACCGTCGGAGCTGCCGCCGCCTCTTGCGTATGGACGAAAATGCGGCCAAAATCTCTGACAACCGCATCATACGGAATTTCGCAAAAGCTTAGCGCTTTTTCTATGTTGTTAACGAGCGTGTGCTCATAGCGACTCCTAACTCTATCGCTTTTGATCCCAATTTCACCGTATCGGACTAAAGTAGAATCGATTGTCTGCATCGCGCCTTTCATTCATTATTATTATGCCGTGTGAAGCAGGCTGCCTTTTTTAGCATCGCGCGCCTTTGGTAGAGACGCACGGTTATGCGTGTGTTCGTGATGAGAGGTGATGAAGCTAGATACTACCGCGAGGCTTTTTACTATGGTCTTAGATGGCATCAAGATTTCGTGGGGGTTATAAATGACATCGGACTACTTCGATCGGTTGCTCTCAGACCGACGTTGCATTTCGGAGCGACCCCTACTAGTCCTGCAGCCCCGATGACACTTGATGAAAGTAATGCGAATGCGGCGCTTTTTTTGAAAATAACCCCGTGTTGATGATGGCGCTACTCGTGATAGTTGGCTAGCGTGGTTTAAGGATTCGCGTCAACAGGAATTGCAAGCATTCATCTCTGCTGAAGGCACAAAGTTTTAGCAGCTCGCTACAAGACGCAGTTTGAGTGAAGCGATCTAGGAGTGAAGCGATCTAGATGAGCTTATTTGGTAAGTTGCGCCGAAAGAACAACCGCGGCCGACTATTACGCAATTACGCTCGCCCTTCCAGCCTTCAGACCGTGAAGGAACTAGATGTTGTCAAACTGGCTTTCGATCAAAGGGAGCTTTGTGCCGCGTCAGAATGTGAGTTGTGCTGTAAAACGCTGACATCCGAAGTTGCAGTGCTCTAAGTCGTTCAAGTTTTTTTGTGAGCACTTTTTTCGGAAGTATAAAAATCGTGAACACAGTTTCTCATTGCCAACTGCTTCTTGTGTTAGGGCTCTCAGCTCTTTTCGCAACGGCCATTTGTTTGCCTTTCTGCGCCAAAGCGTGCTGCGCATCGATTTCGAGGGCTTTATCGTAACACCCTATCGCCTCTTGGTAGCGGCCTAAAGTATCAAGACTCGCTCCTTTGAGACCCCATGCAGCTGCGAACCGCGTCGATATCGAGGGCCTTGTCGCAGCACTCGATCGCCTCCGCGTAGCGTCCTAAGAAGTTAAGGCTCACTCCTTTATTGACCCACTCCCCCGCGTGCAGCTTGTTCAGTTCAAGGGGCCTGATAACCTCTCCCGTCTGCTGCCGTAAGAGCGGCTCGAGTTCTGAGCGCAGCTCACGGAAGCTCTGGTAACGCTTCCCGGGCTCCTTTTCCATGCAGCGCCGAATCACGGGGAAAAGCGGCGAATCTACGGTAGGGACTGGAACGTAACGGTGTAACTGGTAGAAATCACTCACCGACCGAGCGGTGAACGGAAGACTCCCCCCCCGTCACCATCTGGTAGAGCACCACCCCGAACGCGTAAATGTCGCTCCGCTCATCGCAGCTGGCGGCATCAGTGAACTGCTCGGGAGGCATGTGGGAAGGAGTGCCGGCGGCCCCCTCCACTTCCAGGACACCCGCCAGCCCGAAGTCGGTGATCTTCACCGTGTTGTCGTACCCGATGAGAATGTTGGCGGGCTTGAGATCACGGTGCGCGCGAATGCCCCGCGAGTAGGCGTGCTCCATTCCGTAGCAGATTTGGATCGCCCAGCGTAGACACTGAGAAAGGTCAGGTGGGTGTGACTGCAAATACCCAGCTAAAGAGTTGATGCCCTCTTCATTAGGAGCGACATAGCTCATCGCGATGTAGTTGCGGTTAGCGATTCTATCAACAAAATGGGCGCGAACTATGTAGGGATGAGTTTCCAGATCCACCCACACCTGCGCTTCGTGCTCAAACTGCCAAACGGACGTGCGCATCGGGGAGGTACTTGTCCTGAAAGGTCTTCAGAGCAAGCGCTGCTTTAAGTTCGCGCGAGTACACAAGATATACGATCCCAAAGCCGCCCTTTCCTAGGGTGCCATACACTTCATACTTCTGACCGATGAAGTCGCCTTTTTTGTAAAGAGCTTCAGAGTCAGTGGCATGCTGAGACGCAGCGAGAGCCATGCCACAATGGGGGCAGAACCGTGCTGCTGGAGACGCGCCCCCTCCGCAATGCGTACAGCGCCGTTCGTCAGTCATGATCTATCCGTCTTAGTTGTGACTGCAATGTAGTTTTCGGATGGCGTTTTAGAAACAACTTATCTGCCCCGACTTCCAAAGCAGGCTGCGATACTGACGCTACTGGTTGTTACGTGGCGAAAGGGAAGCGAGAGCCCTCGTAAGCATTGTATTAAGTCAATGTAGATCTCAATGCAAAACAGAAGTCAAAAGCCGCTCATCTACACGCCTAAGGGGTCAGGAAGTGTCTATACTTGTCATATCGGATGTGCACGCTGACATACGCGCGCTCGAGGCAATCCTCTCAATTACTGCTGACAAGCGATTCGCGCGGAAGCACTCGAAAGTGGAGACGATCCTTAACCTCGGTGACACGGTCGAGCGGGGATATCATCCACGCGAGGTCATCGACAAGTTGCGAGAGCTCGAAACGACACTCCCGGTCATCTCCTTGCGCGGAAATCACGACGAAGCGCTGCTATTAGATTATCCAGTCTCTGGCAGCGACGCTAGAAGCAGACAAGCGCACGCAAACGCAGACGCCTACGCATCATTTCTGCGGGTTCTTCCCGACTGCTACCTCGATGAAGATAGCCGCATTCTCGCCGTTCACGGAGGCCCGATCGATCCATGCACGCTAGGCGACGATTGGCTTTATCATCGGTCTTGGCAACGCATCTCGTCAAGATCATACTTGGACGCCAGCGGGTATCACTACACGCCACAGGAGGCGTTCGAGTATGTCAAACAAATTTATGGGAATGGATACGTCATCCTCTGTGGACACGATCACGATGCGGCGGCCTACTCCGACCGCCGCGGCAGCCTTCTGGAGATGATGCGGGTGGAGCGGAGTCGGTACGCCGGACACGAAGTGACTTCACGGTGGCTCGCACGAGATCCTGGTGCGAGCTATCTTGTGCGCGTTGGGATTGCCGGGCCTGAAGGGTATCATCGTTTGGGGCTCAACCGATCGCATTTCGGGCTCATCTCGCGGCGCGACGTGAGGGAGCGAATCGTACTTTTCAGCTTTGCACTGACATAGCATTCAGCAGTCGTCGTTTCAATCAGTGCTAGAGAGATCCTATTATCGGACTCATTTTTTGCAGGTATCTTGGTAGCTAGTCGCACCTACTCACTCTCCAGGTGCTTCTATCGACGTGATTGTGCTGCCGAACGTGTAAAGCATTTATATGTGTTTAACATAGTATGCGTGGCCGCCGTGGCTAAGCTCGGCATAGCGGCTGATTCGTATTTGAGCACCGCTCAAAGAAGTATCAGCAGATCGAGGGTTCAAATCCCTCCGGCGGCTTGTTCAAAGTTCTGCTTTTACACGCTACGCGTGTGCAACTTCGTGGGCCAACGTCTACGTGAGGGGCGCAAGCAAAAGAAGCTTATTATTACGTGTGAAAATACATAAAGTTTATCGTTCATAAAGGCAATCCGAAACACGATGGCCAAGGACGAGAAGCGTCAGAGCATGAAGGAGGACATAATCGAGCAAATAGAGAAGCTCGATGTGTTGCGTGAGAAAGGCTTCATCACCGGCGAGGCCTACGAAAAACGAAAAATCGAATTGCTCGAACTTCTCTGACGTTGCGCATCTCCACATTTTTCACTTGAGCCCTTGTTTCCTCAAGAACTTCTGCATGTCCTTTTGCGAGCGAACGCCTTTCAACGTTCTCTGCATCACCTTGTGATATTTTAGGAGCTCGCGCACGTTATCGGAGGGGACGCCCGAGCCGCGCGCGATCCTCTTGATGCGTGAACTGCGAATAATGCGCGGATGCTCGAGCTCTTCGTCAGTCATCGAATCCATGACCACTTTAAAACGCTCTAGTGTTTCTTTCGTCGATTGAAGCGCAGTGTCGGGGATATCGACGCCGAGTGATCCAAGCGGAAGCATTTGGACGATTTTGGTGAGGGGCCCCATCTTGCTTATCGCTTTCATTTGTTTGTACATATCTTTCAGCGTAAAATCGCCTTTGAGCATCGCCTCTGCTTCTTCCATCTCGATGGGGGGTTCTTCTTCGATCATTTCGACCAAGGTCTTGATATCCCCCATACCGAGCAGCCGAGAGATGAATCGGTCCGGTTCGAACTTTTCGAAGTCATCAGTGGTTTCACCTGTACCGATGAACGCTATGCCCGTTCCAACCTCGGCAACTGCTGAAAGGGCGCCACCCCCTTTCGCTGTTCCATCGAGCTTCGTCACGATGACTCCCGTTAAGCCGATCGCCGCGTTGAACGCTCGCGCTTGCTCGCTCGCCTGTTGACCAATGCCAGAGTCGAGCACCAGGAAGCGCTGGTCAGCACTCGCTATATCGTTGATGGCCTTCATCTCGAGAACGAGGTCTGATTCGAGCGCGTGGCGGCCTGCCGTATCGACGAGGATAACGTCGTAGCGTTTGAGCTCAGCGATGCCGCGTGCCGTGATGTCGACTGCATTCTTGTTCTCTGATTCACCATAAAAAGCGACGCCAATCTGCTCACACAGCTGTGAGAGCTGGTCATAAGCTCCAGGGCGGAAGGTATCGGCGCAGATGACCGCAGCTTTCAAGCCCTTTTTCTGAAAAAATCGCGCAAGCTTCACCGTCGTCGTCGTCTTGCCGCTGCCCTGAAGCCCGACCATAATCACGGCGTGACGGGTGAGAGGCACCGTTATCGGTTCACCGAGGAGCGCAACAAGCTCTTGGTATACGATGTTGATGACGTGTTGACGAGGGTTCAGTTTCCCTGAGAGCTCCTCCTTCAACGCCCGTTCTTTAATGCGTTTCGATAGCTGCTGCACTAGAGCGACATTCACGTCAGCGCTGAGGAGCGCTCGTTGAATGTCCTTCACGACTTCATTGAGCGTTTTTTCGTCGATGCGATTAGCTCGAGCTAGTTTCTTGAGCGTGTCGCGAAGCGAGCTGCCTAGGTTCTCCATTACCATTTACGTGTCTGCCTCGTCGAATAGTCTGGTCAGAAGCCATTGGGGGTCAAACTTGACCATGTCTTCGTAATTCTGTCCTATGCCCAAAAAGAGGATTGGCTTGCTCGTTGTATGCGCTATCGAGATGGCGGTGCCCCCTTTTGAATCGGCATCCACCTTGGTGAGAATCGTTCCATCGATGGCCATTGCCGTATTGAACTGGAGAGCACGCTCCACTGCGTCGTTGCCCGCGAGGGCTTCGTCGACAAAGACCACTAAATCTGCGTCTATGACTCGCTCAATCTTTTTGAGCTGGTTCATGAGGTTGACGTTGGTGTGGATTCTCCCGGCGGTATCTGCGAGGACGACGTCCTTGTGTTTCGCTCGCGCATACTGCACTGCATCATAGATAACCGCGGCAGGGTCAGCGCCCTGTTGGTGTTTGACGAGCTTTACTCCTAAGTTCTCAGCGTGGCGCTCAATCTGCTCAAGAGCGCCGGCCCGGTACGTGTCGCCTGCAGCGAGCACGACGCTATAGCCCTGATTTTTTAGGCGGTATGCCACTTTTGCGATGGTTGTGGTCTTTCCTGTTCCATTTATCCCGGTGAATACGATGGTGACGGGTTTCGGAGTGTTTTTGATGATTTCATCGAAATCGAGATCATTGACATCGAGCACCTTTAAGATTCCGCCGCGGAGCGCCTGTTCGACGAGAACACCGACGTCTTGTCGCCACTTTCTCTTTGTACCAATCAGCTCTTTTTTTACAGTCTCAACGATCTCTTCAGAGACCGATACGGCGACGTCGCTTTCAAGGAGGGCAATCTCAAGGTCCCAAAGCGACTCTTCAAGGTCCTTGTCTTTGATTTCTCGTTCAAAAAAGGACTTGCCGCTTGCGGACTTTCTGCCGTCGTTTGGTTCAACGCGCTGCGTCGGCCCTTCGGCAGATTCAGAAGCGGGTTCAACTGCCTTAGCACTCACGGCTTTTGGTGCTTTCGGTTCGCGCGAGGCCGCCCCTAAAGTTTCACCAGAAGGCGCTGCTTCACTCGCAGCGGCTTCGACTCCCTCGTCATCAAGCTCGCGTTCTTTAGTGCTTACGCTCTCTTTAAATTGACTGAGCCTTTGCCTTAAGCCTTCAAACATCTAGGGTGCCGCCTGTAACTGCGATTGAACCGTCTGCAACTTCGATTGGAGTGCGTAGATTTGGGAGCCGATCTGGTTCAGTCGAGCGGAGAACTGTCCTTGCATCTCAGTCAGTTTTTTCTTTCGATCAGTGAGGTATGACACGGCATCGGTGACGTCCACCTCGGCGGAGACGTTCGCTCCAAGTCCAATTATGACCCTGTTTGTCTGAGGAATGGTGCCATAGACGAACGAATTTGCCCCAATTGGTATGAGCGTCTCTTTGCCAATATCAGGTTTCGAAAGCGCTTCCACGGCGGCAACCGCATTATCTATCTCGTTGATGGTGAAGCTGACGATCTCCATCTGTCGCTCGTAGGCATGGGCTTCTGCCTCAGATTGTTGCAGTTGGCTTAGTAACACGCGCATTTCTTGTTCGCTCGCCATGGTATCACGCGTCTTCCACTTCGATAGATTCAATTCGAATTAGGTTCCGCTTCAAGCCGTGCTCGCTGCCAATGAGCGAGTAGAGCTTTTCGGCGGCATTTTTCTCGTTGTTGCTCGAGACTTTTTTTGTAAAACGTTCCCACGAACGTCCTGCTTTGAAGGAACCCATTATTTGAAAGGTTTTTCTTTCCATGCTTAGATCATCCATCAATAGGGGCGTTTTTTACGCCATCGGCGTCTGCGTATGAGGCTGACGTGCTCGTGTCGAGCGCTCACTTGATCACTGAGTTATTCGCGAGGTTATCGGTTAAATAGCTATCCAAACCACGTGGCGCAGTGGATGCTAGGCGCTTTTGACGGTTACAGAAACCCTAGTGAGTCCTCTATCCGTCCGAGCTCGATCCCCGTGCTCTCCCGACCGACGACGTAGCCCTTCGTGTTCGCGAGAAGCGCAGAACCCACAAGCGGGGATCCGTAGTTCACGGTGCCGATGTTGACGGGAACGCTAAATGTCTCGTCCAGTTTCGAAAGCTCACCCTCTGTCGCCTTTGGATGTGCTAAAACGCCTTTGTTGGTGGCACACGCAGCCATACCGACCGTTTTTAAGCAGGCTACCGTTCCACGCTGCACGTCTACACCTAAGGTCTCGGAAATGACTCGCTCAGCTCGAGGAATCAAGCTGGGGTGTATCAGCGCTGCGGTGTCGTTTGTGAGGATGACGTTTCCTGCCGCATTGATCCTCCCGGGGAGCTTTCGCACGTTCACGCCTTCCGCAAGTGCTTCGAGTTGCGCTATTTCGTGTCTGAGTGCGTTACCGGAAACAACAAATCCGTTCGAGTTTCCAGTCACGAGCGACCCGACAACCGAACTCGAGCCTACGAGAAGCGGGACGGCGATCACCTCGAGTTCCTGCGAGAAGTTTAGCTGCTCTTCATCGGTCGTCGGCGGCGCAGCGAGCAAGAAGTCTTCAGTACACGTCGCAAAAACGCCGAGCACGGCACTTCCGCCTATCGTGATGCGCTTGACCACGTTGTAGCCTCGAGACGTACGTTTGTTGCTCGGTACGCGCACTTACGATTCGGTCGCGAGTTCTGCCTCGACGACGCCGTCGTCGAATTTCATTGCTCGCACAGTGATCTTGTTCGGCGGATTGCTCGAGCCTCTCTCCCAGACTTTCTCATTGATGGATCGATCAAGTTTGACTTTGTCTTGCTCTGCGCTCAAATGACGGGCGAGGTACTGGCGAATTTCTGACATCGCCTTCTTGCTGCGTCTCCACCTCGGCGTGTGTTTTACTGCTCTCAGTGGTATGGTGTACACACGCTCCTCCTCTATTTTCGTGTCTTTCGCCATGAACGATCACACCTTAAGGTGACTGCGTCTCCAGTGCCTTCTCTTCGGATGGGTGTTTACGGTGCGGTTTGTCCGCACTATCACCCACGCCGGCACACGTCTGTTCTGCTTTGTCGCTTTCGCGAGCCGTTTCTTCTTCCCCTTTGTTACTTTGCTCATTGCAATCCCTCTGTGGCTGAAGTCGTTGGGTTGCTCGGCACTTCAAACATCCTCACGATCAGAGTAGCCTATAGCCATTCATCGTTAAATTGTTTACGCCCGTACTGCTCAGAAAACCACGGTTTTTCGTCCTGTGACCCTCGATTGGAGATGCCGTTTTGGGAAAACGCGGTTCACGGCTTCCTGACCGTACGAGATCGCCATAAGTCGCCTCAGTTCGACTTCATAGTCGAACGAGATGTCCTCGCCGTAGATGACCTCAAGATGCGCCGCGGCAAGAGCGTCAATCGCCCGTCGTCCGTAGCCGAGAAGTGGCCGGACATAGTCGACGCGCAAGCGATCCTCTAAACTTCGCGCCTCCCGCAAGGTCAAGAGCGGCGCCTTGTCGTCGCGGCGCGTGCCATCAGCCACGAAGCGATAGCGTTCCGCTGCACGCTCAAGCGCCGTTTTATGCACCTGATTGATGCCTCTGTTGGGGTACCCGTCCGTGATCATCGCATCGACGGACGTCGTTGCGAGCTCCTCCTCAAGGCCGATCGTTACGTGGGGGAACCCGAGTGCGCGTGCCACCGCGGCTGCGTCGTTCGGCACGATTCCGAAGGACATCGTCACAAGTTCAATTTGCGCAAAAGGGCTGAGAAGAAGGGCTGCGAGCGCGCTATCTTTGCCCCCGCTGAACAAAACGCCGGCTTTCATCTGCGCGTGATGCGTATGTTCTGTTTCTTGGGGGCGATTTGTTTGAGGAGTTGCTTAAGTTGTTCGTCGGTGATCTGTCCGGTCAGTTTTCCGCTTTGATACAGTGCGAGAAGCTGTGATTCCACGGAATCCGCAAAGTCGGGGCGAGTCAATCTGATGCTGTTGAGCCGTTCGCGTGCTTCGGGCGTGAGCACCTGTCGCAGGAGCGCACTCCTTCGGGCCTGTGCTTGTTCTATCTCCTCGGTGGACGGCCCTTGCTTGCCGCTCTGCTGCGCTTGAAGTTGTTCGAGGCGCCGCTTCCGTATTTGTTCAAGGTCATCGTCCATAATTAAGCACGCTCCGCGTCGGCTATGCGCTTTGTGAGAGCTCGTATGCGCTGTTGTCTAAGAACGACCTACCCTCTGACGAGATCTCGCGGCCTTTCGGGGTCGTTCTCACAAACCCCGCGATTTCGAGCTGCTGCATCGCTTTTCGAATTATTGAACCGCTACCCTTGACGAAATGCTCGGGCCTTGACGTGTTGTCGGTCTTGCCCCCATAGACCGAGCGGAGTCGCTGCGTGCCGACGGGGCCGTCGATTGCGATGCGCCTCAAAAGCGCGGCGCAGCGTACATACCACCAATCATCGTTTTGTGGCGGGTGCTCCTTATGCATCCCCGTCTTTACCCACGCCGCCCATTCTGGGGGCGTAAATCGTTCATCACCCTTTAGCTTCGTTGCGGTCAGTTCGATAAGTTTGCTTGCGGAAACATCGTACAGTGTGGTCATTTAATCTCCCAAATTGGACTTCTTGCTGGAATCAAGCGTCTTTAAGTCTTTTTTACTTATATCATTTTCTCTGATGCGCGAAGCTGTTTTTCGGCGTCTTTTTGATGCGGTACGGCGAAAGATACACGGCGGTGGCGCCTTTCAAATCGACCAACTTCACACCCGACGTCTGCCCAAGTTCGTGTGCGATCTCATCGCGACTCGATTCGAGCAAGGCGGTCTTGAGGATCCTCACTTTGACCATCTTTCGCAACTTGAGTTGCTCCTGCAGCTCATGCACGATCGCCTCATTCGCACCGTTCTTGCCGACCCAGAGCGTCGGGACGAGCTCTGTGGAGAGCGCCTTGAGTTTTTGCGTCTCGCTTCTTCTGGTCATTTGGTGGTGAACCCTCATTCAATAGCGCCTCATGTCGTGACACCTCAAGCACGTGATAACCGTTCGCTTGTCTTTTATGCGAACGCGTGCATTCGTCCCGTATACGAAATACGCCCCGCAGCTTCTGCAAAAACGCATTTTGTACGTCTTGCCGAGAGGTACCCTGTACTTCGTTGCTAGCTTCTGAACTAGCTCAACGTAGCGATCACTTCTTTGCGCGTGAGTGGGAAACTCGACGACGGCCGCGTTGAAGAGACAGTCTACGCGCTGCAAAACGATGTCGTTAATAAACGCCTTTCTCTTCTGTCGTCGGGACATTTTCCGCGCACGTCGTGCAAAGCATTAATATACGTTCTGTTAAAGTAGTTTTGCGTCGCGCACCGATGGTCTAGCGGCTATGACTTGGGCCTTCCAACGCGTGAAGAAAGCCCACAACCCGGGTTCGAATCCCGGTCGGTGCATTGCTGCGTGCATGCGCCGTCGACCAAGCGTCACAGCATTCTGGTCACGGCGACGACTTGAACGCTTTCTACCTCGTCGATTTCCGCTATGGAGGCTTCCACAGCTTCAGTTCCGCCCTCTTCGTCTTCAACGATAACCGTAAGTATCAACGCCTTGAGTCCAAACGCGATGGGTTGCACCTCGCAGCTGTACATCCGCCCGTACTGCGCGACTTGAGATGTAATTCGATTACTTAGGCCTTTCAGATCACAGCCAGGGCCGTTTGGCATTATCTTCAGCTGTACTGCTACTTCCCCCATCTAAGGGCCTCCGAAACCACACGCGCATCGATATGGATTGCTCAGCTTCTTGCATTTCTTGCACCGCGTGATGATCTCTCCGCACGAGGGGCACGGGTACGATATGCCGCTGTCCTTGGCCATCCGTGCGCCGCACGATATACACGTCTTCTCCACGCTTTCATCT
>JBAULJ010000073.1:0-7284 GCA_049578125.1 Halobacteriota archaeon | reverse complement strand
TAAAGCCTGTTTGGAAAATTCGGGAGCTACGTAGTCACACCCAAATGAGAACCACGCGGTGTCTCGGGCGACGATGTTGCTCGACAGGCTTGGATCATTGGTAAACCCCCAGCCTTGGGGGTACTGTGCCTTCACGCGAGCCATATTTGCCTTGTCCCACTGCACCCCCCTGTTAATGACCTGGTCCGGCGTCGTTACTACCGAATAGCTTGCTTCGTGCACGAAATGGCTGATGGTCAGTTCGTATGCCTTTTCATAATCTTCCAGCAGTTCAAATGTATGAATGGCGTCTTCGTCGTTAGTCGGCGAGAAGCCTATTATGAAGGTGAACTGCTCTTCTCCATCGACCGGTACCTCGATATCTACTTGGATCTTGCCTATGATTGCGCGATCTTCAGCGCTTTCTGCTGCTGAATCTATTGTCGCCAATTCGTTTGTTAGCGGAACGTCTTGAACCGAACAGCGCTCTGCCGAAAAATCGACTCCCACGTACTGCTCACAGGAGGGGCGCAAACTCGGAGTGATGTTGAAGTTGTCGGTAACCGCTGAAATATCGGTCGTATAGGAGCAGATAGCATTTTTGGCTGTCGTGCCAAAAAATCGCGTCCAATGCTCATTGCTTCGATTGCTAGCTATAATGGCCTTGTTCTCGTAAGTATAACGCACCTCCACATCGGCGGTTGTTGCGAGGTACGTTGGGCGTAGGTCCGAGTACGCAACGACGGATATTCGCTGAACGTGAGACGTTTTGTTCGATATCTTCAGTCCCAAATAGGCGGCCGGACACGTGTCAAGATCGTCTTGCGGCGCGTTTGGCACATAAAATATCTCTGAAACGCGGAGGCCGCGCGCGAGTTTGAACTTGTGCTTCTGGTAGGCAGGATGAATTACGAAATCTCCGGTGCCCGTCTGTTCGAGTAATACACCAGATTCTGCGTCATAGTAGCGGACGAGCGTTGAGCCGATGACGTTCCGCCCTAGGTCAAGCGAAAACAGGTTTTCAATCGCCCCAGTCGCCTTTGAATTTACGAAGCATTTCTTATTTCCGTAGCTACTGCCAGTCACCAGCTTGTCATCCGGGAGCACGTATGCCCACAGATTATTGATGCGTTCAATCTGAACAATGTTGGCTGCTTCTGCCTCACTTTGCCTCATTGAAACAGGTATTAATAGCAGTGCTGCTAGTTTAATGTTTTTGTAAACGAAATCAACTGTGGAAAGCTGGCGAACGGTCAACGTTTGCTCGGCCTCGTTTTACGAAATGAAATAAAATAGTTATATAAGGGTAGAGCACTTCAAGGATGCCGAAGGAAGTGAGCGCCATTAGCGGATATCGAAGCTCGTGGACCATTTTGCACACGTACCTCGGCTTGAAACAAACCGAGACCGTGCTCATTGTCACAGACACGTTGCGGCTTAAAATTGCCAAGTCGTTGTACGACACCGCACGCGAAATAAACTGTGATGCGATAATGATGACCATGCCGCCCCGGTCTCGCCACGGAGAAGAGCCTCCTCGGGCAGTAGCGGAAGCGATGCGCAGCGTTGACGTCGTCATCGCCCCTACGACTATGTCGTTGACGCACACGAGTGCGCGAAAGCAGGCGAATGATGCGGGTGTGCGAACCGCAAGCATGCCCGGCGTCACGGAGCGAATGATGATTGAAGGGGGGTTGACTGCCAATCCACAGGACGTGATGGACCACACCCGCCGTCTCGCGGAGACCTTCAAGGGCGCGTCGCAGATCCGACTCACGTCAGAGCTCGGAACTGACATCTATTTTGATGTGAATGACTCGAAATGGAACCTTGACGTCGGGTGTTGTAGAGAAAAGGGCTGCAGTACAAATCTGCCAGCAGGGGAAGTCTACACGGCCCCGGAAAACTGTAAAGGCACCGTCGTGATCGATGGTTCTATGGGGGGGCTCGCGCTTTTGAAACACCCAATGAAGATTCGAGTCGAACAAGGCGTCGCCGTCGACGTCCAAGGCGACCGCGCGAACGAAGTCCTTAAGATTATCAACCCGCTTGGCGACGAAGCGAGGAATATCGCAGAGCTGGGAATTGGCACAAATCCGCGAGCGCGTATAATCGGCGTTGTTTTG
This sequence comes from Halobacteriota archaeon, assembly GCA_049578125.1. Taxonomy (GTDB): domain Archaea; phylum Halobacteriota; class Bog-38; order Methanoflorentales; family Methanoflorentaceae; genus Methanoflorens. The sequence continues at coordinate 5,179 of JBAULJ010000073.1, read as the reverse complement.
GAAGATGAGAAGGTGAGGGGAACAGCTCACATTGCTTTAGGCGACAACAGCACGATTGGCGGACACGTTGTAGCAGGCGTACACCTTGACGCGATAATTCGCAAACCGCGAGTTTTTGCTGATGGCCACGAGATCGCTCTACTTTAATTGGGCAACGGTTCCTGGGAACGTATGATTCAGTGGCTGCTGCGAAAAAGAGGCAGGATATTCTCGCTCTTTTTCCTCTAAATCAGTGCGATTTCAATCTCTCTGTCTTGTCGCGGGTTGGACAACGCTTTGAGTCAGAGCGCAGATGGCGTTATTGTATCGAACGGCGTTATTATGTCGCTATCTCTATTCCTTTTTTCTGGCACGATTCGAGATCAGCTTTGGATGGTTTGCCCTTCACTTTGATCGGTGGCTCTAGAACGGTTGCTCCTTTTGAGCGAAAAAAATCCATCATCTGCTCTATCGCTTCACCGAGCTCTTCATACGAACCTAACACGAAAGCTGCCTTGTTGCTGAAATCGAAATTATCATAGTTCTTCATGAAGTAGCGCACGTTCGAGGGGGGTTTTTGATGATACGTCGGAGTGGCGATGACGATTGTATCCGCTTTCTTGACGTCGAATGGCTTGATTTGTCTGATGCTCCTTATCGTCGTATCAGCTCCCGCTTCTCGCGCTCCGCGCTCTAATGCGTACGCCATCATCCGCGTGTTGCCGTGATAGCTCTCATATCCGATGACAATGTTCATGGGCGTTACTGCTACTTATCAACATAAAACTTTTAGCTCTAGAGGACGACAGTCGCGCCAGCTTTTTTTGAATCCTCGTCGTCGGCGGGACAAGACCAGCGCGACGGAACAATAGTAATATAGCCTTAGAACCTTACGGCAGAACGAGGACCAAAAATGGCAGAAAAGGTTGTCGAAAAAGGACTAGAATTCCGTACACGAATTGGCGAGGCGTTGGTTGGAGAAATGCCAGAGCTTGCACACATAGATGTTGCTATTGGTCAAAAGGGAGGAGCGTTCGAGACGGCCTTCCTCACGGCGCTCGCAACACCGCGAGTAGGACATACAGCGCTGCTGGCAATATTAGCGCCTAACTACGCCGTCAAGCCCACGACGCTTATGGTAAACAAAGTGACCATCAAGGGTGCAGCACAAGCAGACCTCATGTTCGGGCCTGTGCAAGCGGCGATCGCGAAAGCAGTGATCGACAGTGTGCAAGAACGAGTCATCCCGGCCGCCGCTGAGAATGAGCTGCTGATTATCGCTTCAGTCTATATTCACGGGAGCGCTTCAGATAAAAACAAGCTATACGACTACAACTACGAAGCGACAAAACGCGCCATTGGCAACGGAATGCGGGAATCACCGACCGTTGACGAGCTATTATCGCAGAAGGATACCATTGTGCATCCTTTGAGGTAGCGACAGCTAGCTCCTACGGGTAGAGAATTATCCCTTCTTCTATTAGTTCCCAATATCCTCGTTCGATCTCTCCCTCCCATTTTAGCACGACGTGCAGTTCACGGTGAGGTTCAAGAGCCCTTATTAAACTATAGACTTCGGAATAGAACTGGGAATGATCGAAATCGCTGGAAAAAAGCAACACGATGTCGATATCGTACTCTTCCGGAAAAGTGCCTTTCGCAATTGAACCGTAGAGAATGATCGACTTCAAACTCGTCGGCGCCCAACCTTGCACAACTTTCACGAAATTCTCTATCAGATCTCGATCCGTAGCAGGCATCCCTAAACTGTCAAAATCGCGCTCGTTCATCACAACTTCGCATCCTAGAAACAATTTGATCGTACCCACCGCGGCCAAATGGTGAACTAGGCACGCTTTGCTTTTCTCTCCCGTCTTTCTAGCGCCATGTCCTTAAGCAAAAACGCGTCGTAGTTTTTTGTGTCGATGGTAAGAGTCTGGTCAAAACACTCAATAGCAGCTTCTAGTTCCCAGAGGCCAAGGTAAAAACAACCGAGGTTATTCCAGGCCATCGTGTAGGAAGGATCAATCTCTATAGCTTTCTCTAGATCTTGGATCCCTTCGGTATCGAGACCGAGGTTAAATTCAGATAAGGCCCGCGCGTTAAGCGCCTCCTTGTTGGTCGGAGCAAGTCTGATTATTTCATCCAGAAGACTTTTGGCCCCGTTAAAGTCGCGTTTGCTGTTCAACGATATGGCCTTATTGAGCTTCACGTGCAGCGCACTTGGTCGGACTTCAAGGGCCCCGTCATAACACTCGATTGATTTTTCGAATTTGTTAAGAGCGAACAATGCTAGCCCTTTGTTGTGTAGCGCTCTGAAGTTGCGAGGCACCCGCTTGAGAACTGCATCGTAATGATCGATCGCTTCGCTGAACTGCCCGTGTTTGAACTTGTCGTCCGCTAGGTCAACGACCTGCGTAACATCCTCTTCTTGCAGCATCTTCTTTTTTTTTGCTCGACTTTTAAACATCGAACCTCACTCCGCACGTTATCGTGCTAGTCGCTGCGTGCTGCCGCCATATCCCCCTCAGACACCGTATACAGAACGGGAGATCCGCACACTATAAATACTACATGATGTTCTAGAATATGTGTTTGCACGCCCGTCTGGTTGTCACACGCGCACGGCAACGAGCGAATACGTCTTCTTAACTCAATTAGAGGCGTCGTCGACCGAGGTGAGATACAAACGAATTTAGGTTGGTTTAGAGAGAAGCACGCAGAAAGGGCTGTGATGCTTTTTGTGGTGTTTGTCGTTGCTCTCTACCTCCGAATTAGACTGCCGTACGCCAACTCGGTACAAGCCGGCAGCATACGCATATCGGATTTTGATCCTTACTATCACCTTCGGATCGGCGAATTTACCGTACAGCATTTTCCAAACGTGCTGGCCTTTGATCGCTATGTCGATTATCCTAACGGATTTTGGATCGGGTGGCCCCCACTTTACGATTTTTTGGCGTCGGCGTACGCGATGGCAGCGATGGCCCTGTTTCACGTGGACTATCAAGTAGGCGTGGCAACGTTCCCCGCGGTCTTAGGCGCTTTAGCGATCTTGCCCGTATATTATATAACGAAGCTCGTCTTCGACTGGAAGGCAGGCATTGTCGGAGCGGCGCTTCTGACGGTTATCCCAGCGAATCTCTTGCGTTCTATGGTGGGCAATCTCAATCACCACGTCGCTGCGGAAGTGCTCTTTCCCGCGCTCTTGCTGCTGTTTTTTATGCTCGCTCTGAGGGGCCACCTCACGTTCCACAAGGTGCGATCTCGAGCATTTGACGGTGAAGACAAGAGAACGCTGCTCTACGCAGGGTTGGCCGGCGTTTTTGTGACTGCGCTTTTGTTGACGTGGCTCGGCGGTTTCTTGTTTCTCGGCATTATTGGCGCGTTCGCCGTCGTGCAGTTCAGCATCTACCACTGGAAGCGCGTGCGATCCGACAATCTCACCATCGTCGCTGCAACGATGCTTTTGGTCTCACTCGTTACGATCCTTCCGGTGAGCCTTACGAGCCACTTCGGAACGACCATTGATACCCTACACTTGTCTCTCTTCCAACCGCTTCTGCTGGCGCTTCTGCTCGTCATCTTCGTCCTATTCGGACTGCTTGCTCATTATACCAGACACATGCGGCGTGCAGTCTACCCTTTGGTGATCTGTACGCTCCTGGTTGCTGGAGGCGTAGGCTTCTATCTCTTGAGGCCTGACCTTGCCGTAACTTTGTTCAGTGGCTACGGATTTTTTACGCAAAGCGGCGTTTTGCAGACCATAGCGGAGGCGCAGCCATTGTTCAGCGGTCAAGGTGGCTTCCAGCTTAACACCGTGGCAAGCTATTTCCAAGTTCTGCTGTTTGTCGCCCTCATCGGTCTGGCCGTACTCGGATATCGCGTGTATAAAAAGCAGGACGAGGCCGCGCTATTGCTGCTTGTTTGGAGCATTTTTGCTTTTGCAATTACTGTCATACAAACGCGTTTTACGTTTCTCTTATCTGCAAATGTCGCGATCCTTTCCGGGTTCGTGATAGTATGGATTATGGATGCGTTGGTTGGCAAAGCGTATGGCACGTTGTTAGACGTCCGCGATGCGAGTGCGCTCCCCCAGCTCTTTGGCCGTGAAATAAAATACACACAACTCCTTGGGGTTTTCCTCGTTGTAATCGTTTTGCTCTTGCCAAGCATTAATGTGACCGCATCTTATGCAAAGAGCGTACCAGAGATTTCAAGCGACTGGCACGAATCGCTGCAGTGGATGAATGTTAGCACAAATTCAACGTCGAACTACAATGTGAGCTCTGACCAACGACCAGAATACGGCGTGCTTAGTTGGTGGGACTATGGGAACTGGATCATCTTTTTTGGCCACAGGCCTGCCGTTGCGAACAACTTCCAGACTGGCGTCAGCGACGCCGCGCAGTTCTTCACGAGCCAGAATGAGTCCGACACCGTAAGCATCGTCCAGAACCGTAACGTCAAATACGTGATGACAGATTATGAAATGGCAGACTATCAGGGCAAGTTTCAGGCTATAGCGCTTCTCTCAGGGAACGGAGTTGACACGTTTTTAACCACACAGGCTCAGCTCGACCAAAGCGGAGCGGTGACTCAGCAGGTCGTCCCCAGCGCCGCGTACTACAATACGACGGTCGTTCGATTGCAGTACCTGGATGGCAACGGCTACAGTCACTATCGTCTAGTCCACGAATCTCCATCGTCCGTTGGCACGCTCGGCGGAACCGAGATCAAGGCTGTAAAGATCTTTGAATACGTCAACGGTGCAAATATAACAGTTCGCGGTAACGGAAATGCAACGCTATCGCTGAACGTTACAACAAACCAAAACCGGACGTTCAACTACACGCAAAGCGCCGTCGTAAACGGCACGCACACCTTTGTCGTGCCTTACTCGACAAACTGGACGTCCTACGGCATGCAAACAGGCAATGCCTACAACGTGACCGTCGGAAACTCCACGAAATCGATTGCTGTAAGCGAAAGTGACGTAATCAGTGGAAAAGAGCTTAGCCTGAGCTTTTGAAACAAGCCAAATCGCTCCAGCAGATCCGTCGGGATTGCTCGTTGCGTGATCGGCTCTTTCGACAACTGCAATCTGTGAGGACCTGGTTTCGCCTATTCAACGTATCGGATAGCCTCTGCGGGTGATGCTCGTGAAGCGTTTCTCACCGGAATTATCGTGCATATTATG
>JBAULJ010000072.1:0-20664 GCA_049578125.1 Halobacteriota archaeon | reverse complement strand
CAGTAAGGCCCGGCGAAAAAATACCATTAGATGGCATAGTCGTTAGCGGCCATTCATCGGTAAATCAGGCCCCGCTAACTGGAGAAATTGTGCCCGTTGTCAAGACAGTCGGCGACGCGGTATTTTCCGGCACAATCAACGAAGACGGATACCTCGAAATTCGCGTAACCAAGAGGTCTGATGAAACGACACTGTCGCACATCGCGCAGCTTGTTGATGATGCGCAGCGGAAGAAGACGCCGACGGAGGCGTTCATCGATCGGTTCTCGCGCTATTACACTCCAGCCGTTATTGCGCTCGCTACCCTGGTGACTGTACTGCCTCCCCTGCTCTTTGGCCTGCCGTTTGACGAGTGGTTTTACAAAGGCTTGGTGCTTCTGGTAATCTCGTGTCCTTGCGCTATGGCGATCTCTACGCCAGTTTCTATGGTTTCCGGGCTCACCGCGGCTGCGCGGCGCGGCATCCTCATCAAAGGCGGAGACGTAATCGAAGACCTGAAGGACGTCAAAGTGGTCATCTTTGACAAGACGGGGACCCTCACTGAGGGACGACCCACCGTGACAGACGTACTCAGTCTCAATGGCGCAACAGCACGGGAAGTCGTCCAAATCGCTGCGTCTTTGGGGGTGAGATCGACCCATCCAGTAGCAGAAGCGATCGCCAGGAAGGCAGACGAGGACGGTGTCGCATCCGTGCCCGTCACTGAGTTCAAGTCGATTCCTGGAAAAGGCCTCGTGGGACGATTAAACGGCGCGGACGTTTGCGCTGGCAATCGAAGCCTCTTCCATAACCTCAACTCAAGCCGCTTTGACGACCTTTTCGAACGCCTCGAAAATGAGGGAAAGACGCTCGTCGTGGTTGGTACCGCCACCCACATTCTTGGCGTCATCGGCCTCAAGGACCGAATTCGGGACAAGTCTGCTCCCGTGTTGCGCGCACTCGCCTCACGCGGCATCAAAACTGTCATGCTCACAGGTGACAATGAACGTGCAGCGGCCGCTGTTGCGAGCGAGCTTGCTTTAGACGAGTGCTATGCAGGGTTGCTGCCGGAGGACAAAGTGTGGCACGTTGCAGAGTTGACCAAGGCCTACACACACGTCGTAATGGTCGGCGACGGAGTAAATGATGCTCCTGCGATGGCGCGGGCACAAGTGGGTATCGCAATGGCAGCCGCTGGCTCCGACGTCGCTGTTGAGACAGCAGATGTCGCGCTGATGGAAGACGATCTCTCAAAATTGACGTATCTCATCGATCTTAGCAAAAAGACAATGGCCGTTGTCAGAGAGAACGTCATAGCATCGGTTCTGATTAAGGGATCTTTTGCGCTGCTCACCTTTCCTGGAATTATCACGCTCTGGCTAGCAGTCGGTATCGGCGATATGGGGTTAGGCCTAGCCGTTATACTCAACGCGTTACGAATCGGTCGAAGGCAGTAGCGGGTCAACGGTGTCCAGCAAGGGCGTTGCGAAAATAGCCTTGACCGTGATCACACGACTTCAGCGTCTTCGAAACTACAGTCAAAGGTACCGAACGCGGCCCCACAGCCGGATTTTGATGGCAACAGATGCGTGCCACTTCATCTTGAAGGACGCGGTGAGAGCGTTCGGCGCTGCACAAAGACGCCCCTTTTACGTCGTTGTTGGTCTTTCGACGAACTCCTTAACGATTACTTCGTTTCTAGCATGACCGTCACATTAAAATGGTAGCATCGCAAAAAATAGTTACCGGATCATAGACAGGAGTTGCAGATCTGCACTGTTGTCACCTTTGTCGCAACAAAGCGCAGATCTGCAGCACAGTCCCCGAGCCCACAGGGGCTCGGGACTCTCTTTTTTGGGTCTAAGAGCGTTTCATGCATACTCGCGCTTATCGTAATTTAAACATTTCGATTTGTGCTGATCATCGAAGCCTTACACAAGGCATCGCGGCTACTTTTCTTCAGCAGTTATTTTTCTCAGCGCAGAATCTCTTCCTGTCCAAAAAAGGAGAAATGCTTATTGACTTGGGCCTCCTTTGACCTATGGAGATAAAATCATGTGTTCTGGCGGCGGCCCAGTTGTTACTATGGAAACAAGCTGGTTTGCGACGTATAGCTGCAGCACCTGCGGGAAGAAATTCAAGGCGATGGGCAAAAACCCGACATGTCCTTCTTGCCGATCAGATGACGTAGTAAAGCATTCAGATTGAACGCGAACGTGCAAGAGATTGGAGATTTGCCAAAGCGGCTGCTCCGCTAGCGCCGCGTTGACAAAAAACTCGGATCTTCTCAGCACCCTGTATGCACAGCGCTTATTGATCCCAGAAATCGACGAGAGCGTATTTTAGACTGCCCACCCCAAACTCAGCCGCGTAGGCGAGGTGCGCGACATCTTGAACGCTTTGGTGCACAAGCGAGCGATCACGCCATTTGAGAAGGTCAAACCCAGCACTATCAAGCGCGACAGGGTCGGTGCCGGCCAGCATGTATCCTAAAAGCGCCTGTTTGCCCCCATGCCGCACTTCCTCCGCCTTGAAGAGCGTCTCAACGGCATCGAGGATGAAGAGGTTACACGATTCGACCGAAGCAATCGCAGCAATCGCCTTGTGGATGTCAGGCGTGCCGCGATGCATAGCGCTGCGCTCACCGAGGTCGAGCAGACCAAACTGATTCTTTATAGCGCCAGTCATGGTGCAAGTTACGTGGCGCTTAAGAACCGGAAGAGAGATCTTCACGTCAAAGGAGCGCGGGACGACGGACAGGGAAAGTTCAAACCCGTACGGTGTCTGGCGCTTCACGTGCTCCCGCTGGTTGAGGTTAACTAATTTAACTCCGTGGGCATCGCATACACGCCGTAGAGGGTGCTCTTGCGGCACAGCTCCCGCTTCGCCTCGCCAACTATAGTCGTAAGCAGGCCCGTCGCCCACCGTCACAGACACTTGATAGTCAGACAGGTACGTCAGAACCGTGTCGAGCACCCTCGGATCCGTGGTCGTTGGGTAGGGTTCTTCAGAGACGAGGTTCGGCTTGACGAAGACAGAATGCGCCTGCGCAATGATGTCCGCATGCCGGGCTAGTACGCCTCGCACGAACCCGCTCTTTGTCCCCGCACTCTCCATCGCGATGTAGACGTCCGACATCTCATACATTTATCGCAAAGGAATCTTAAATACTTTAAGAAGCTCCGGGCTCGCGTACTCCGCGTCAAGAGGTAACAAATCCACACAAACCGTCGTATACGCGATATTGCTTGTTTGACACACGAACGAGCAACAAGATGCAAGCAGGACAATAGAAGAAACGCAGCTAGCAAGAACCCAACGATACTCGCGGGGTGTGCCGGGAGATGGGAGCGCGGCACGTTTTTTTTTGGCACGGCAATATCAAAGACGATAATGCCCTCGATCAATCCGACACTACTTTAAAGAGGCAGATCGGACTGATTTTCCCAGCTTGTAGGGAATCACAGCACAAGTGAGAGCTGTAGGTATTGCCACGAGCCAAGAATCGTGCTCCAAATCAAACAGCGGCTCGTTGTTAGGTGCGATTCGGCTATCATGCTAGATCATATCGGCAACTTTTTGACAAAGCGCGCAAAGTGTGATAAGATGCCGCCTGACAAGATCGCTAGCGAACGCGACACGCGGTTCTGGCGCCTCGATACCTTCAGCGACGCAATCTTCGCCGTGGCGATGACGCTGCTCGTTTTCAGCTTCCCTCTCTCCGGCCTGCCCCGCAACCTCGGACAAGCGGAGGTTCAGAACCTCATTCAGAGCTTAGCGCCACAGTTCGAGACGTTTATCATCAGCTTCCTGGTCACTGGCGCGTTCTGGACCGCGCATCACCGCATCTTTGACAAGATCGAACGCTATGATCAAGCGCTGGTATGGCTCAACTTCGCGTTCCTATTATTTATCGTCTTTATCCCATTTCCTACCGCCGTTTTGGTCAGCGCTGGAAATTTCTGGCTTCCTGTCGCATTTTATGCATCTAACATTGCTTGCGCAGGTTTTGCGCTCACTCTCGCGTGGGTTTACGCGTCCCATAACTATCGGTTGATAGATACGAGCACGCCGATTAGAGAAGTCCGCTTAACCACCGTTCAGGGAGTTGTGGTTCCAAGTATCTTCCTGTTGTCGATTCTCATGGCGATCTACAGCCCGCGTCTTGCCCAGTACTTCTGGCTTTTGAGCTTTGTGGCGCAATGGGCGGTTGCACAGCGGAGGGGGGTCAAATCTCGCTGAGCCCGCAAACCGTTGTTCGTTCCGCAAATGTGGAAGTTATCTCACGAGAGAAGAGGAGGATTTTTGGCTTTGTAGCAAAGTTATTACGGGGCCCAATAACCGTCGCGTGCGACGATGCGTTTCCAATCGCATTTCTCGTTCTATTCTTTCGGGGAAGGAAAATGCAAGCTAATAGCGAAGTATTTAAAGCCAAGAACAGCAGCGCCGCTGCGCCACCCGCGCTTGTTGTGTTGTAGGCATAGGCAGCAACGACGACCGAGACAAGTTGTTGCCCCGCACTCCTCATTCAAAAAATAGCTCCGAACGCTTGACTTATTCAGTAGCGCTACCTCGCGTGTTGAGTAAAGCGCCATACTTCTTTGCGAGTTTGAAGCAGTCCCGCGCCAGGCAAAGTCTTTAACACATCAAGCGAAGAGATGCAAAAGAACAAAGATTTGATATGACCTCTGATTTGAATATTTTGCTATTTCACGACTCTTTTGACGTTGTCGGCGGCGCCGAGAAGGTAGTTGCAACCATTGCGAAGGCTTTTGACACGCCAATCGCAGCAGCGAATGTAGATCCGGAGATCATTCAAGAATTGGGTATCGATACAGACGCAGTCCACAACTTGGGCCGAATTGAAGACAGAGCCCCCTTAGGTCCAATCAAACTGAGTTTGTTATTTCGAAAAGCTCGTTGCCGCGGTTTTGACAAATATCTTCTAAGTGGATACTGGTCTTTGTACGCGTCCTACAACCACAAACCTAACGTATTTTACTGCTATACGCCGCGCCGAAACTTTTACGATCTAAAGCGCTTCAGTGTTGCGCGTCAGTCGAATCTAGCAAAGAAGGTGGTGGCCTGGAGCTGGACGACTGTGCACGGGAGTTTTGACAAAAAAGCGATTGAACAGGTCGACGAGATACTAACGATCAGCAGTAACGTTCAAACGCGAATCACAAAGTACTATGAGAGAGAATCGACCGTAGTATATCCGCCTGTTCCGACGGCTCGGTACCGCACTAAGGAATTTGGCGACTTTTGGCTGTCAGTGAACCGATTATATCCTGAGAAGCGAGTTGAGTTGCAGATAGAAGCCTTTAAAAGCTTGCCAGACGAACGTCTGTTGATTGTCGGCGGATATGCACGTCGCGACAAAGAACTGCTCGCGTACCACAAACTGTTTTCTGATCTGCCTCCAAATGTGAAGATCTTGGGGAAACTCCCGGAGGAGGACTTATTAGAACTATATGCAACCTGCAAAGGAGTCGTTTACACACCCATTGATGAGGATTTTGGCTTAGTTCCTGTTGAAGCACAAGCCAGCGGAAAAGCCGTCGTCGGCGTCAACGAAGGTGGGCTGAGAGAGACCGTCATCAACGGTCTCACAGGCTTCTTGGTGGATCCGCATCCAGAATCCTTGAAAAAAGCGATACAGCGGGTTTCAGAAGAACCGCAACGATACGAAAAAGCTTGTAAGAAGAATGCGAGCAGATTTGATGAACACATATTCATTGCAAGCATGCGCCAGAATCTCTATACTGAAGAATAACAGGTTAGCTATGCTCTTTCCACGTAAGACAATACGCCGCCGCCGTGCGTGCCGTCATATCATTATGTGATATATGTAAAACCGAGGGCCTAAAAATGGCTATTAATCTGGATAAAGCCGGAGCGAAGATTATGAAAGTGTTTAAGCGCGGCGGCGTGGCCGGCGATAAGTTCCGGCATAAGGACGATATCGCGTGGTGGATGAGTCGCTTTGAAGCGCTCTGTACGACCGAAGCGGAAGACGTCGTACGAAACGCGATGGCGAAGCTTAACGAAGCGGTCGCCCTGCGTGATGAAGGCATTAACTTAGTCGCGCAGTTAGATCGAGATATTAGCGAGGCGGAAAGCGAAATAACGCGGCTGGGTGGAGCGGCGTTTATTGAAAAATCAGAACCGATGATCGAAGAGCTAAAAGTATATTTCGATAATTTGTACGAATCGCTCAAGCACTCGCGGCCCGAAGACGTAGCGCTCGCGGCCCGAAGACGTAGCGCTCGCGGCCCGAAGAGGTAGAAAAATAGAATGATAAACGTAGAAGAAACAGACATTTTTCCTGACTCATTCGAGGAGTAGTCAGACGAGGAGGAGGAGGAGTGAGAAATGGCTCTCGATTTTGGCACGGGAGTTAGAACTGCTCGGATTCGTTGACATACACCGAAAGGGGCGCGGGCGTGGGCGCGGAACCGATTTTACCATTCAGCCGTCTGGATCGATTGACCGCAAATATATGATTGTTACTTTGACTTCGATGATCGCGTGAAGTGGCTAATACTAGTGCAAACACAGTGACTATTTATGACTACACAGGAGAGCAAGCCAAAAGAACCCAGTTTTGTCACAGGCCAAGAAGCTCTCATATATGAAGTTGAACGGGCGTGTGGCCAGTTAAAAAAGCTTAAGGACTTGCAACTAGACGAGCCTTTTTTGCGTGCGGTGGCTGCGGAAATACGAGCGCACATGAACCACTTAGGGGTAAGCTTGCAGAGCTTAACGGAACCTTGTGGCTAATGACTGTAGCTAAAACGGCTCGCCCTTGCCAAGGAGCCTCCTCGGCTTCAGCCCTGCTGCGATCAGCTCTCGCGTCTGTCCGCGTCGCCTTGCCTACCAATAATCGTGCCCAGCACAAGGCGCGTACGAAGAGGGCTAAGATACGTGTGACGTCTTTCTTTTTCTTGCGCTTCTCTCTCCACATCCCTGAAACACGAAACGAGCGCGTCGAGTGCCTGCGTATCATCTAAACTAGCCTCGGACTCCTCATAGACTTTTGTTTTAACTTCTGAAAGCGCACGCCTTAGCAAGTCCGCGTCGTTGCCGGTTAAAATTAGTCCGCTTTCAATCATTTTTTCCCTCCTTTATCGGTACTTTTTACATGCATCACATTACATAACGCATGATCGGTTTTTTCTGACGGCAATATTAGCGTCAAAATGACCGTTATTCTTCACGAAAAGCGTTAAACAAGCTTCAATAAGTAAATGACTGCACAGCTAGTCCATGATAATGCGCAGACGGCGATACTCCTCACAATACGGCACGCGGTCCCCATTGCCACGCAGCCTGCAGTGAGTGTACTTCTCGCATCTTTGGCAGTTCATCATAGGCGCATTTCATAAAGAGCAGCGTAAAGAGGGCTATCCACGCGTGGGAAACTAACCGCACTTATGTTTTTTCGGTCTACTCGTGGGTTTACCAGGTCCGCCCCGCTGTGACGCGCGAGCGCTGTCACGCTTTTGCACGAAATCGCTGCCTCACGCGGCCTTATGAAACCACTCGGTGTAGTCTCGATCGGAGATGAACGTTATGGCAACGAACAAAAATCTTTGCTACTATGGCCTTCACATTGGCTGCCTGAATGCAAACAACCCCAATTGCAGAACATGCGCGGAGCACTTGACTCACGCGGTGAACTACATAGCTCACGAAGCGACAACCTGTAGCGTTGGAGCACACAACGACGGAGCAAACGACGGAGCACGCTACCAATTGAGGCTGCGACGCGCGGTCGTCACGTGAGTGTCTTCGTGCGGAGCGTATAGCTGAGAAAACCAGTTTGGACCGGAGGTGAATGTTATGGCAACAAGACAAACTGCCCGGGATTACGCCCTTTACGTGGGCTGCCTTCTCGCGTCTATTGCGGTCAATCTTGCCGTCGCTCGGGGGGTCCATCTCGTTAGTGACCTCGTGCCCGCCCTCGCGCTCAACCTTGATTTCTCGGGCTATCTCCTCATCACTATAGCTACCGAACTCACTGCGGAGTTTGGCTGGTTTTTCGCGGCCCTGTTCTTGCCGCGCATAAAAAAGATACCTATCCTTAAACGGCACTCGCTCATAGATTTCCTGCAGGTGACTACTGATACGTCCTAGGCGAGCGAATCGGAGGTGAATATGGTGCCGAAAGGATGGTGCGAAACAGCTAAAAAGAACGTAGCGATAGTGTGATTCGTTTATCCTCTGCTTATCTCATAGCTCGTTATTTCTTTTTTCGATTTCCTTTGACTGACGGGCCCCGTTAACAACCTGACCTAAGAAGGCATGGAGTGACAGGATAGGAATTGTTAAGCCACAATCACCACTTGCATAAGCGTATGCAATTGAAACCAATAGCTGCGATAACTGTTCTTTCTATTGTGGTTGCCTCATTATTGATTGTAGTGAGTGCAGCAGTTAACGCACAAACAGGCACAGGCGTTTCAACGCCCAGTATTGATTTCGGCACGGTCGGACGCGGAGGGAGCGCAGAGCGAGATGTGATACTCTACAACAGAGGCAACAATTCGACGCTCACTTATTCTGTCAACTTCACCAATGTTACGAACACAAGCGGACAGCTAACGGCGACGCCCTCAAGCGGGGCAATCGCTCCAAAATCAAACGTAACCATAGCCGTGAGGCTTGACGTGCCGAGCGACGCCAAGGAGGGCAATTTTAGCTCAAGCATGCTCGTTAATACGTCAACGGCCGGAGGCGGTTCGACGCTGCTCCCAGCACTAAGCGCTAACATCACTTACACAGTCCAAAGTAACGCACAAACAGCGCAAGGCGTAGACGTGCCTCTCGTTGCTGGGGCTTTTGGAGTCTTTGCGCTCGTGGCTATTGGAGCGGTTTATGTTATCTTACTGAGGGGAAAATGATGACCGACACTGACACCGATATTGAAACGACACGCGAGGCTGTTGCTCTAGTCAAGTATATATAATCGAGCATATATTAGAGGACGATTTAGGATACTTTTACATATTTTGAGAAATGGCTAAGGCCGTCACGTGCCCCGCCATTTTCGGGCCCGTCCCCAGTGGTCGGACGCGGCTAAAATGTTACGAGTTGTGCCAAGATTGTCACGTCGACGTGACTTTCAACGCACGATGAACACAAACACGGCCTTGTTTCACGCGGGCAAAATGACTTTTTGTCTCAATGTGTTAACATCCTTGTGGCCCTCGGGGAGAGACATGATAGCACCCTGGTTTTGTTGTCCATCTTCCACCTGCGCGCGAGCGCTGCCTATGTTTGCAAGCCTGTTTCTAGCTGGGATGCCGTGTTACAATGTGTCGCTAACGGGGCCCGTAGATCAAAGGAAATCGCGAAAACTAAATAACGGCTAGGACCTACGGGACGCTAAAGAGGAGGGGCCCTCTCGTACGCAAGATCCTGTAGTACGACAAGCTACCACATGGACAGAGGCTCGAAAGCTTCTTGTTCTGCGGCCTAGTTGTGCTAACGTCCTCTCATTATGAAATCGATAGGAGGCCAGCTTACAGCTTGCTATTAAACCTGATGGAATGGTCTCGAATCGACGCGTTCTGCCAACTGAATTAGATTCTGCTTTGCTTCACTCGATTTGAGCGGTCGCAAGTTTTCCATAGCTTCGTGGGTGAATGTTGTCGCCGTCTGGAGTAGAAATTCTTTTTGGGAGGGGTGTGCGCCCTTCAGATCAAGCGTAATCGTTCGGCTGTGCGCCCAATCAGTGATATCATCGTGGATTTGATATGCTACGCCAAGGGCTCGTCCATAGGCCGCCAGTGCGCTTAAATCTGGAGCCGTCGCTCCAGCGATCAACGCCCCTATGGTTGCCGCGGCCTCAAAGAGCGAGGCCGTTTTTTTCAACACAATGCGCTGGTATACGGCTGGACGCACTGCTTTGTTCGTCTCGCTGACGAGTCGTTCCATGAGTTCACCCTCGCACATCCGAGCAGTTGCTGTGGCCAGCGCGCTCATGACACGGGGATCTGGATACCGGGCTGCTATGCTCAAGATCATCGAGAGGATAAAATCAGCACTCAAAAGCGCCATCTCTTGGCCATATCTTGTGTGAAATGCTGTGGCGTCCCGTCGCACCCCATCTCCGTCGATAATGTCATCGTGGATGAGCGACTCCATATGTGCAAGCTCTACGGCGACGGCAGCAGGAAGGGGGTCACCGTCTCGCCCACGCACGCTGTCATATGCAAGAAGGAGCAAGATCGGTCGTAAGCGCTTGCCACCAGTGAACGCGTCTGCAAACGGGGCAAAGAAAGGAGACTTGCATCGCTGATGTAGCTCAGCGTTCAGGGCGGTGTCCACCTGACTACGGTAGTCGTCAATTTTAGCTGAAAAGCTGTCCGAGGGATAGCGCTGGGTACTTCCTCGCATTGAATCGCCGCGTTGAGATATGTTCGATTGTAAATAAACCTAGCTCTCATAAACGCCCTAGCTCGCGAAACTGTCATAAGACAGATGCGTTACACTTATCGCACCTGGCGTGCCGTTCAAGAGTCAGTGGCTTCCTCTGTCGGATCAGTGTGTATGAAGCACGACGGGTCTTCGTTGAGATAATCACCGCTAACTGCCAATGTCCTCCCTCGACAACCCCCACAAAGCCGCCTATACTCGCAATCGCCACAGCGGCCTTTGAGGCGCGTCTCACGCTGCCTCAGATCTTCGAAGACAGGAGAACTTGTCCAGATACGCCGAAAAGGCGTCTCGCGCACATTCCCGCACGATACCTCGATAAAGGGACACGGCCAAACGTCTCCGTTTGGTTTGACGTAGACAAAGCCACGTCCGGCCGAACAGCCGTGAAAGACAGCCTCCGCCAGGCGCAGCAATGGACCGCTGCTGATGCGGGCGCGCTGAAGAAGGAACGGCCAGTACTGCGGGCCGGCGACGGGTTCCATAATGGCTCGTGTGCTACGTTGTGCATCAGCCATGAAGCGGATTAATCGCTCGTTCGCCCCTAAGTCGAGCGCGGCCTCGCTTATGCTACGCCCCCGCCCAACAGGGACGAGCTGGTACATGAGAATGATGCCCGTACCGAGCTCGTCGACGAGGTGCATTAAGTCCGCCAGCTGCTCGACGTTGTACTCCATCGCG
Source organism: Halobacteriota archaeon (assembly GCA_049578125.1). Taxonomy (GTDB): domain Archaea; phylum Halobacteriota; class Bog-38; order Methanoflorentales; family Methanoflorentaceae; genus Methanoflorens. The sequence goes on along the minus strand of JBAULJ010000072.1, from coordinate 9,561 downwards.
GTGATATTGACGTGCAAGACGATGCCGGCGCGCCTTAGCGCACGCATTCCCTCCACGGCAGCCTCAAAAGAGCCGGATATGCCGCGCACCATATCGTGCTGCTCTGCAGTGAATCCATCGAGGCTCACCGCAGCGATCGCAAGTCCAAAGCGGCGCAGCCGGCGCGCCACGTCGTCGTCTATGAGCGTAGCGTTGGTCGCCATCGTGTTGGTAAATCCCAATGCCTGGCTATAGGCAAGCAGCTCAAAGAGATCCCGACGAACTAGAGGTTCGCCTCCCGTAAAGGCCATCATGCGAAACTCTGACACCTGCGCCAATTGATCGAGGAGGCGCTTAGCTTCGTCTGTCGTTAGTTCATCAGCGGCAGGTTTCCCACCTGAAGCGTGGCAATGGATACAGCGTAGGTTACACGCCGTCGTCATCTCCCACACCGGGTGGGCGGGAAAGCCGATACAACCCATACCGCGGGACCCTGCGGCGCCCGGGAGGCATTGAATGCCGTAGGTGAGCATCCACCGGGGCAACCCCCGCCACCTCGCGAGGGCGCCTATGTAGAGCGCACTCATCGCCTGCCTCAGAATAAGCGTCGGTGGCCACCAGTAGGTACGCACCATGCGTCGCGGTTTTTTCCCCCACTCTGAACGCCATGAATCCATTAAATCACCCAAGAAATGCGAAGAGATATGCAGCGGTCGTCCCCACGTTCACCGCTAACGTAGCCGCACACAGCCGTCCGAGGATGCCTTGTTGATGCCAACGCCCGCGAAGCACTAAAACGACCGCGACGAGCGAAACGAGCGCTGTGGGGAGAAATATCCACAGTGCGCGCAACGGTACGCCTTGTCCAAGGGTGAGGAGCAATGCCAACCAGCTGCCGATGCTCACCAGAACATACAACTGCGCAGTGGTCTCTCTCCCTAGCCGCACGACAAGATTTGTTTTAGCTGCTGCTATATCTGCCCAATAGTCGAGAAACTCATTGAGAAGAATCACGTTAAAGATGGTGAGCGCGATAGGGAGCGCGACCCACGTGACGAGGGGCGCAATGCTGCCCATTTGTAAGTAAAAACCCGTGGCTACTGTCAGCCACCCGTAGCAGAAGGCGATCCATAACTCACCCCACCCTCGGCGCACCCAACGTAACGGCTGCGCTGAGTAAAAGAAACCACCTACCAGCCCGAGGATCCCGAGGGGCAGGGTCCAGGGTCCCGTATGATAACCGAACTGGAGAACAACGCCAATCCCCAACGCTAGCAACAGTGCCGCAAAAGAACCCTCAAGCGCCGCCTCACGCGGCAAAAGACCACGCTGCACCACCTGAGATCCCCCTGCGAATGGACTGCGGTGCATGGTCCCCGCAAGTGAGTCCTCGGCGAAATCCCACCACTCTCCTGCGTAGTACGTCGCAAGCATAACCGATACAACTCCAGCCGTGCCCCAGGCAAAAATATCCCAGCGGAATCCGCCACTAAGCCACCACGCGAGGACGCCTCCTAAGATGAACGGAAGGACCCCCACAATATGGAAAGGCGGCCGCGAGAGCGCTACCCACGCGCGTATTTTTTTCGCTAACGATGCCATCTCTGCGAGGGGATTGTGATTCAAGAATATATATAAGGGTTGCACCTCCTTGCTTTAGTAAACCGCCGAACACCGGATACAACGATATTGAGGGTATCTTTGGGCAAAACGAAGTCACTCTGGGGAGAACTAGCACAAGAGGTTGCTCTGTTCTCTGTGCTTGCGGTTGCCATCGTGCTCTTGCAGAGCAGCAGCGCCTTAGCGCTCACTGTGTTGCTGGCTATCGCCCTCGTCGCCTTAGCTTTGTGGCACGACCGATATGACCGCTGGTCTTTCTTTGTCGTCGCCGTGTTTGGCACGTGTGCTGAAGTGTTCTTCGTGCACTACGGCGTTTGGCGCTATGCGAATCCGGCCGTTCTCGGGATCCCCTTGTGGTTCCCTATGGCATTCGCTACCGCAGCGCTGATCGGAGAGCGGCTCATCCGCACCGTCACGCGGACCGGGGCGTGACCCCAAAAGTCGAGAGAGTGAGGCTGCGTCTTCACGCGTAGCAAGAGGGTGGAAAAGCTAGGTAGACCGAACGATGCCTAGGGATCAGCCCGAAGATTGATAAATGCCAGCTCATATCTCTGCAACAAGACAATCGAGGTGAGAACGCTGACAACGGATCACTCCAGGCAAGAACGAGTTTTCCGAGTCCTAAAAGGTGAAGGTAGCGATCGACTTGGACGAGCCGTCAATGTGTTTTTTATCGCTCTCATCTGCCTGAACGTGCTCGCCGTCATACTTGAAACTGAGAGAGCAATACGTGAACCGAACAGACTCGTCTTTTACTCATTCCTCTTGTTTTCAACGATCGTATTCACAGTCGAGTACGTTCTACGTCTCTGGGCTTGTACCGTAGAAACCCGCTTTCAAGACCCGGTTCGGGGGAGAGTCCGTTATGCGCTCACGCCGCTGGCCCTCATCGATCTGATCACTACCATACCCTTCTACTTGACGCTCTTGATCCAAGATCAGCCCTTCGTCCGCGTATTACGATTGCTGGTGGTGCTGCGCATATTTAAGTTGGGCCGGTATCACGCCTCGTTTGACGTCCTCGCTGCCGTGCTCACCAAGAAGCGCTGGGAGCTCTTCGCGACCGCAGTGATTGGAGCAACACTTTTGATAGTCGCGTCAACGCTTATGTACCTCGTTGAGGGTCCAGCGCAACCCGACAAGTTCGGGAGTATTCCGGATGCGATGTGGTGGGGGGCAGTGACGCTGACCACTGTCGGTTACGGCAACGTCTATCCCATCACCGCCCTCGGAAAAGTGCTCGGTGGCCTGATCGCCTTCTTGGGCATTGGACTCTTCGCCTTACCCACTGCCATACTTGGCTCAGGATTTTACGAAGAGGTTCAAAGGCGCAAGCGCGAGCAGAATGAGCCTTCGACCTGTCCTCATTGTGGCAAAGCCATCGATGAACGATAGCGGGCGCGTTTGCGATCCTTTGCCGGACCGCGACGGTCGCCGCTGGCCCCGAACCGCCCCCGCTAGATTGTCTAAAGCCTGTCTGCAAGCTCTAAACAGCATCGAAACACAACGCTTTCATAGATGATGAAAAAACAATAGAGACGCTATATGGCGATTGATATACGGATGCTAGCGTCAGCAAACCTCGTTGTGCAGCTCGCCCTTATCGGTTTTATCTTTGGCGCGGTGTATCTTGCGCGGAGGGGTAGAGTCATTCGACATTGCAACATCGTACGAGGTGCCGTCATCGTCCAAATCATAGCGATATTAGCGATAATGCTGCCCTCGCTGCTCGGATACGTCGAAAACGTTCCGCCGCTTCCCTTCCTGTATCCAGAACTCATAATCCATCACATTTTGGGGCTTGTGCTGATCCTCATCTTTGTTTATGTCAACCTCGAAGTCGGACACGTAGTCCGGCCCCTTATCAAACGCAAGAGCGTGATGCGCCTTGCTCTTGGGGTATGGCTTGTCGCCCTCGCCCTAGGCACTAATATTTACCTGACGGTCTATTACGCATAAAGCGCACGACTATCGAAAGCAGTTCGACCCCAATTCTGAGCTAGAGCTTAAAGAGGACCCGATGCTAAACGAACGCGTCCCTTCTTTGACGCGCACGCCGCTATCGCAGCGTTTATCCCTTTCGATTAAGGCGCCTGTTAGCAACGGCCCTTATCCAACGAGCAAAATACAGAAAGGACCGGTGCTGGTGTGCGGATCTACCGATTTGTCCGGAGAGGCGTTGGGTTAGGAGTGCCCGTGGCGAGATTCGCGCATCGTGTCTTTTTCCCTGGAAAAGCGCGCGTCATCGAGCGACTAACAGACCATCAACTATGCACGTGGATTGTGGACTACGAGCTCAACCTCGAAGAGCGCTTAGCGCAGAAGAGCGGTAAGATTATACAGAACGATAACTTCTATGCGCTCAAGGAATGGCTTGCGGGCCTCCACAAGGCGATCGGTGCCTCGCGCGGCCTCATCGAATGCTCCAGTAGCGCGCTCCGTTGGGCGTGGGGACTTAACACGACGTTCGAAATGACGCCTTCAGCGGGGTGGGTACAGGTGGCTTACACCGTTGACAGTCGCGTGAGCGTGCTCCGGGTAAGCGTTGACGCAAGCCACTTGGACAAGACCGGATGCACGGAGTTGATCCTCCTGAATGAGCTAGACGGAAGCCTCTTCGATCGCTACTATGATGATGACGGCGCAGCGCTCGCCGGTAAGGAGATTGAAACGTGGGAAGAGACCGCTGCCGATTGCGTGACGTTCATCGACTCCCGTCATAAGGTAATGCTTCGCCTTTGGAACATCAGTCAAGCCACGATGTATCGGGGACGAGAAGTAGTGCCGGGACGGCTCTGCTGGGCCGGAATTGCGTACATCATTGTGCCACCCTTCACTAACTTTGACTATGACATAGCTATTCGAGAGGACACGTGACACGCGTTCTCCTTGTTTACCCGTATTTCAAACCACGGAACAATAGATCGATATTTCGCTTCCCACCACTAGGGATCTGTTACGTTGCCGCAAGTCTGCAGCGAGCAGGCTGTGAAGTCGAAGTTCTGGATTGCACTTTCATGAAGCGCGATGTCGCGCTTGCACAGGCAGCGCGCGCTCAAGCCGACGTCGTTGGGATTTACAGCATGCTGACGATGCAAGAGGAGAGCATTATGTTTGCACGACATCTGCGCGCCGAAACAAAGCTCCTCGTAGCAGGCGGCCCCCTCCCATCGTGCGATCCTGAAGCGTTTCTGGATGATTTTGATGTAGTCGTCATAGGAGAGGGGGAGCGCACCATGGTAGAGCTTGTACAAGCACACGAAGCGGGCAACTTGTTCACGCCCATCGCGGGAATTGCATACCGTGACGGACAGAATGGCGAGAGAAAGTCGAGTGAACGTGACGAGAACGCCGTGTTAACCCCCGCACGCGCCCTTGCGGCAAATCTTGATGACATACCGTTCCCAGCGCGCGAGCTGCTTCCCAACGAACGATATATCCAGTACGGGCGGCAGAAATTCGGGCACAGCAAGACCACCGTGATGACAACGCGCGGGTGCCCTTTTCGGTGCGAGTTCTGCAGTAACGCCGTCTTCGGAGTTTCGTATCGGGAGCGGTCAGCAGCAAACGTCGTTGACGAAGTGGAGCTCACGCTCTCGTTGGGTTACGACTACATTCACTTCGCTGACGACGTGTTTACGTTTAACAAAGAGCGTCTGCTTGAGATATGCGCCGAAATCACACGCAGAGGGCTCTCCTTCAAGTGGGAATGCCTCGGACGCGTCGATTCGATCACCCCTGAGCTTGCGTCTGCGATGAAGACTGCTGGCTGCAGCCGCGTTTTTTTTGGCATTGAATCAGGAAATGATGACGTGCTGAGGCTGATGAACAAACGGATTACGGTCGAGCAAGCGCGCTCAGCGGTGACTGCTGCGCGTGAGGCAGGCCTCAACGTTGGGGCTTTCTTCATCGTGTGCTATCCGGGAGAGACGAACGAAACGGTGCTTGACACGCTGCGCTTTGCCGCTTCGCTCCCGCTCGATTACCTCTCCTCCACGATGCCCTACCCGCTTCCGAACACGCCGCTACACGAACGAGTAAAAGAGCGAATCAATAAACCGTGGCGGCCCACTGAACAGGTTTTCTTGACCACATCTGCATTTTCGATGCCGATTTCTCGGAGACCAAGATGAAATTCGCCATTGTCAAGGGCCAAATCACGTTCTTGTTGAGAAAAAGGCTCGGAAAACATGCAGACGTAGCAATAAAGCCATTCGAGGCAGTGACAGACTACGTATTCAGGCGCATGAAGTGATCTTCACAACAGACAGCGCCACCAGCTCGCAGCCGCGAGAGACAATGCGCAAAGAGCCCTTCTCGTGCTAATTTCGGAGAATATTTATTACCACGACGTCCGCAAAGCTTGCAGGATGTTTCTCCAAACAGACTCCAACTTCTGCGTTTCCACTGCAAAAACCACGCGATATGATCGATCGACTCTAGATCTTTGTCAGCGCCGTGAAAATGCGATGCCTTCGGCGAAGTACGTCGTCATACTGCTTTTTTGTGACTTTGTCGTCGAGCGTCAGAGCCGCAAATCCTGCTGATTGAAAGAGCTCGTGCAGCTCAGACGGAGAAAAATAGTGATGTGGGATCCCCCCTCGAACAAAGGTATGCGTAGCTATCCGCTTGCCGCGGCCATAGCGCATATCAAGCCGTCCGGCAACTTCGACAAACGCTAAGCTTTGATGCCGCAAAACTCGAAACAGCTCACCGACGGCCTTCACTTGCCCAGCTAGCGTAAGATGTTGGAGCACTCCATAGCACGTGACAGCATCGAAACTACGATCTGAGAACGGAAGCCGCTGGACGTCTGCAACCACGCGCGAGTAGCGCGGATCGAGCAACGTCAGTGCTTGCTCCGAAAGGTCAGCCCCAACTGCTCTGAAACCGTTCCTGACAAGCGGCACGAGATGCCTCCCAGCACCGCAGCCAACGTCGAGCACGTCAGCGCCTGGCGCGAGCCAATGCATTATTGGAGAGAGATCGTACGGACCTTTCCACCACGCGGGGCGCAACACATACTGTTCGTCCCAGATCTTCTTCATGGTTTCAAAAGGTGATCGTATCTCGTCTTCGGGCATAAATACACCGACCCCCTCATTTCCAGTGGAACCGAATCCACGCACATAAAAACGTTCATCAGAGCGCTATTTTTGATTTTTACCGCAACAGAAGGGATTTGGATTACAAATATATAAGCGGTAATGCATTACCACTGTAGATGCTTGCAGTTATGACGATCGCAGGATCGGACTCAGGAGGCGGAGCTGGCGTCCAAGCAGACGCGCGCACCTTCGCTGCTCTCGGGGTGTTCGGAACCTCCATTGTTACGGCGATTACCGCACAAAACACGCTCGGCGTCCTTGACGTGTATAATCTGCCCGCTGAGGTCGTCGTTGCGCAAATGAGTGCTGTGCTCTCCGACATCGATATTCGATCCGTAAAGACGGGCATGCTCGCGACCGTCGAGATTGCAGAAGCCGTCGTTGACATGCTTTCGCGGCACGAGGTTCCAATCGTAGTTGACCCAGTCATGGCCGCCGAAGCCGGAGGAAAGCTCGTGATAGGGGAGCTAAAAGACGTCCTTGCGCGACTCCTGCCTAAAGCAGAAGTCGTGACGCCGAACATACGAGAGGCAGAAGCGATTTCCGGCGTCGCCATACATAGCCTCGACGATATGAAGCATGCCGCGTACGAAATCTATGCCCTCGGCCCCAAATCAGTCGTCGTGACCGGAGGGCATTTGACCGGGACTGACGTGCTGTACGATGGTGTTTTTGAGCTGCTCCGCGGCAAGTTAATTAAGGGGGGAACCCACGGGGCAGGATGCACGTTCTCAGCGGCGGTCGCCGCCTTTCTCGCTCAGGGGCACTCCGTAAGCCAAAGTGCTTTGCTGGCTAAGGCGTTTGTCACCGAAGCAATAAAAAGCAGCGAGAGTATTGGGTCTGGGTCCGGAGTGGTAAACCAAGTCGCAGCGACGTTAGATATGGCCGAGCGTTACCTCACGTTGCTTGATGTAGACGCGGGGCTCCGCACCATTAAGACTATAAACCTGGACCTTATACCTGAGGTCGGCAGCAACTTAGCGATGGCAATTTCGCGCGCTAAGAAGCTAGCAGATGTGGCCGCAGTGAAGGGACGAATAGTGAAAGTCGAGGGGGCCATCACGCCGGTCGGATGTGTGACATTTGGAGCGAGTCGTCATATGGCACGAGTTGTCCTCGCCGCTTTGCAGTACGACCCCACTATGAAGAGCGCCATGAGCGTGCGGTGCTCAGACGAGGTTATCGGCGCCTGCCGAGAACTCAACCTCGTGATAGAGAGCTTCGATAGAGCGGACGAACCTGGGAGGGTGAGTGCGAAGGAGTGGGGAACCGTACGCGCAATAGAGAATAGCGTGACACACGGCGCGGGCGTCCCCGACGTCATATTCGACTGCGGCAGTATTGCGAAGGAGCCAATGGCGCATATTTTCGGCCATTCGGCGCAGCAGGTGGCCGAAACGGTTGTCAAGATTTCATCGATGCTGAGGTGATCGATTAAAACGCATCTCAGCCTAGTCAAGAAAGAAGGAACGGAGGTGGTTTCACGGGAAGCATCAGACCCACGTACATCAAAAGCATATCAGCAGAGCTGCTCCGAGGACATCGGGAGATATTCAGCTCTGATTATGAAAAGAACAAATTGCTCGTTTCGGAATATACGAACATTGAGAGCAAGAATATTCGAAATAGGGTTGCGGGATATATTACGCACAAAGTAGATATCGGCAACAGGAGGAAGTCATGAGATTCCAAGGCGTATTTCCTGCCATGGTTACGCCATTTACGAACAAAGACGAAATAGACGTCGAAGGGATGCGCTCCAACATCGCATATCTCCAGAAGGGGGGCGTGGCAGGGTTGGTGCCATGCGGTAGTACGGGCGAATCTGCGACGTTGACGCACGACGAACATAAGAAACTCGTCGAGCTTACCGTTGAAGCTGCAAGCGTTCCCGTTATCGCTGGGACAGGATCAAACAACACCGCAGAAGCAGTCGAGTTGACGCGCTACGCGCAAGATGCAGGTGCAGACGCCGCTCTTCTGATCGTCCCTTACTATAACAAACCGATGAAGAGTGGATTGATCAAACACTTCAGCGCTATTGCGGAAGCGTGCGAGATTCCGCTCATTTTGTACAACATTCCTGGCCGCACCGGTATCAACATGGATGCTGAAACAATCAGCACGATGGCGCACGAGTACAGCAACGTGGCGGCAGTGAAAGAGGCGAGCGCGAACTTCAGCCAGATCTCAGACATCGTGGAACTCACCAATGATCTCGATTTTTCCGTTCTTTCGGGAGACGACGGACTAACACTTCCCATGATGGCCCTAGGGGCCACAGGGGTGATCTCAGTCACTGCAGATATCTTGCCGAAGCAGATGGGACAACTAACGCAGTTCTGCCTCGACGGCAACTATGCAAAAGCGCGCGAGGTGCATTATCAACTTGCTCCGCTTTTTAAGGCGCTATTCATCGAGACGAATCCTATTCCTATCAAAAAAGCGTGTGATTTGCTTGGGCTTGCTGGTGGGCCGCTCAGATTGCCCCTTACTACCATGGCAGAACCCAACGTCGCGAAACTGAAGGCGACGCTCGCAGCCTACGCAGACTGAGGGAAAAAATGGATTTGGCACGTGGTGGAGCTATATGACAGCGAACGACAAGATAGCGGTCGCAGTGACAGGGGCTTGTGGCCGAATGGGACGGATGATCATTGACAACGTTACACAAGCGCAGGATATGACACTCGTGGCCGCTTTTGACAAGCAGATTTGTACCTCTGATGTCACAGATGCGTCGCAACTTACAGAGACGCTTGAAAGCGTGAGACCCGACGTCTTGGTCGATTTCACCGTCGCTTCTTCATCGGTCGAAATCATCAAAGCAGCCGCAGGCGCTGGAGTGCGACTC
>JBAULJ010000071.1:0-1817 GCA_049578125.1 Halobacteriota archaeon | reverse complement strand
GAGAGAACTTGGAGGGATTATACGCCGGCATAGAAGAAGTTTCAGACGGCGCCGCAGTCACGAAGCGCGTGATCACTCGTTACAATACAGAGAGATTGGCATCCTTCGCGAGCACATTACAGAACGTAAAGAAAATTACGATAGTTCATAAAGCAAACGTGCTTAAATCAGACGTCTTCTTTCGAGATGTCTGTGTGCGTGTCTTACAGGAGCACCACGTCTCTTACGATGAGATGTACGTAGATACCGCCGCATATAATCTGATAAAACACCCTGAGATGTTTGATCACATCTTGACATCGAACTTATTCGGTGATATTCTATCGGATGAGGCTGCTGCACTTACTGGAGGCCTTGGGCTTTGTCCGAGTGCGAACATCGGGCCCAACTACGCAATTTTTGAGCCAATTCACGGATCAGCACCCAACATTGCTGGGCATGGCATAGCAAATCCAGTCGGGGCAATACTGAGTGTTAGAATGCTTCTTGAATGGGCGGGCGAATATAGCAAAGCTATGTTGGTGGATACCTCAGTCAAGAAGACAATTGAAAAAGGCGTAATGACCCCAGATCTAGGCGGCACGAGCTCAACAGAAGAAGTGACTCGTGAAATAATACAAAGTCTATGATGACAACATGATTTTTCCTGAACACTGTATGTACGTTGCCGTCAGAGACGGCGATCAAACATCTCGACCGGCAGCTGGTGAGCAGATCTATTTCTCCTCGCGCTATCTCGTGTTGTTTTGGCAAGGAAAAGCTGCAATTTACGAAGTTATTTCACGTGGGGGCGGGCTGGTACGATCTATATCGGCGGTTAACAAGATTGCGGGCTTTACCGAGACTTCTGTGTACAAACAAAAGGTCGACATCTTCAACAGAAGCAGGTTGATTAAGATAGCAACGCGATTGTGTAAGCCACCCACAAAAGCCGTCATCTTTCAAGGATTTGATCTTCATTGGACGTTCGTCTGTGATCCAGACTTAAACAGCGTTACAGAGATCGAGGTCTTTGACATATCTCCCCCGGACCCGCCATATCTCGTCACGCTTGTCAAGAAACTCGACAACGCCGGCATTTTTGGAGATCTGTCCGTGCGGTTTAAGCCGGTCGTACAAGATCTAAGGAGACTTAATGCGGGTACCATATTTCCTTGTTCAGCGTCAGGCATTGGATCAAACCATCTCAACAGGCCCAACGTTCAGATTGGAGAGGATTCGGTGCTTGTGGGATGTGACATTTCGAGACAAGTGCTCGAAGAGCTATTTAAAGGGTCAAATTTCGAACACGAGAATATCTGTCCAACGAAAACCATAAGACCGCAGAAGCCTTTTATCGCAAAATGTTGCAGGTCAGCAAGCGTTGGACCTCTCGAACTTTCTGGATTAAAGGGTTACATCGTTCATTGGGGGGCAAACCCATATGAAGTCGTCTCTGCTATTAGGGACCTCGTAAACGCGATACGCTGACGGTGTCAAGGAGAAGCAACGCAACCCATCTGCTGGGAAAAATGCGGAGGGAGGGATTCGAACCCACGAATGCCTTCGCAACAGGATGTCTCAAACAACGGTTCTTAAGTCCTGCGCCTTTGACCTGGCTTGGCTACCTCCGCCGTATGTTGACTAACGCACGAACATATAAAAGCTTATTTTGCCAGCTAGTTTGTTGCGAGACGTCGACCTGCCTTGGGAGCCGTGTTTAATACGCCCGCCCAAGAGGCGCTCTATCCAACGCTAAAACGCCGTCAAAGGTGACATTCAACTGTTCTTCGCCGCTGTGATGCAGCTCTTGAACTGCTGCTCGCCACACCTGATAG
>JBAULJ010000070.1:0-7061 GCA_049578125.1 Halobacteriota archaeon | reverse complement strand
ACTGAATTGTTCAATGCAGTAAGTCCCTCGACTTCAATAATGACAACAAAGTCATACTCTCCAAAGACGTGGTACACTTCCCGTATACCGCCTAATTCCAACAGCGTTCTGTAAACGTATCGTTCTTCACCAGGAACTACGTTGACCATTGTAACTCCGACAACCACTATAATCACCTATTACATAAACGCGAGAGGCGTATTTAGAAATTGCGATATTTAATTGCAGGATTCTCGAAAAAGGTAATGTGCTTGGATCTACTAAGTAACAAATGCCGAACGTTTTCAACTTGCTTCTAATAGGTTATTTAGTCGCTAGGTTCTCCAGGGCAAGGCGCGTGATTGTTTGCGATAAAAGATATTGCGTTGACATGCATAATCGATTCGGGGGAAGATGCGCTTCTAGCTGCGCATTAGTTAACTAGAAATACGTGATAGCTATACTAAATCAAACGAAAGCGGAGGTAGCCAAGTGGTCAACGGCGGTGGGCTCAAGATCCACTCTCACAGGAGTTCGCGGGTTCGAATCCCTCCCTCCGCATCATAACGTTTGTCGTTTTTCATTTTTGCGCGCGATCTGGGTTCCTGGCACGTCCCGTAAGATTATCTTGTCTAAGGTCGAAGCAAATTGGCCGCGGAGAGTAGTTGTAGGCTGCAGGTGTCGCGGGGTCACCGAGGTATATCTATAATACTGAGAAGCTCAATTGCACTTGTGCCGATGATGTATATTAACTCCCGAGCGCTAAAGACGCAATGATGATCCCTATGAGTTCTGAGGCACAGCTGAGGAACGGTCGAACCGACAAAGCGGCTTTTTTGTCCTTCGTGTTTTAACAGAGTAAAAAAAGATCTGGTGACAGTATACAATACGTAGCGCTTATGAAAAAGAAGATCAAAGGCATCGCCCGTGACGCATTGAAGTTTGTACTTGAAGTGAGTGCGTCCTCCCATCCCAAGGAATTCGCTGGGATGTTATATGAGACTGACCAGATCATAACCGATGTGGACGTCCCCATTACTCAGTCTTCAAATGTGAGCGCGGTTATGGATCTGTTCATGTTACCCGTTAACACACATATTGTAGGATCAGTGCACAGCCATCCGTCGGGGGGGCTCGAGCCGTCGGATGCAGATATCCGCATGTTTATGCAAAATGGTGACTATCATATCATTGTCGGCTATCCTTACGAAATCACGAGCTGGGCTTGTTACGATAGAATCGCCAACATTAGAAAACTCGATGTGCTCGACGTTGAAATTGAAGAGAGCGCGGTATATAGAGACATAAAGGAGACTTTCGGCGGCGAAAATGACTAGAGTTCTCGCAACAGGCACCTTTGATATCTTGCATCCCGGCCATATCCTTTATCTAAGGAAAGCAAAAGAGCTAGGCGACGAACTATTTGTCATTGTGTCACGCGATTCGATGGTTCAGCACAAGTTAAAACCTATCCTTCCAGAACAGCAACGGCTGCAAGTAGTTCAAGCCCTAGAGATGGTAGACCACGCTGAACTTGGGAGCGAGCGTGACATATTCGAGCCCCTAAGACTGATAAAACCAGATATAATAGCTCTTGGTTTTGATCAGTATTTTGACGAGAACAAGCTTCAAGAGGACCTTGAAAAAAGGCATATTCCTTCAAAAGTGATAAGGCTGCTTAATCACGATAGTGGAAAGCTATCGGGTACGGAAAACATAATTCGAGAGATCATTAAGCGTCGGGTCAGGCGTTAGACTCTTTCTGGAGCGATTCTTCGATCCTGCGGATGCCTTCAGCGATGTCTTCACGACTCGTTGCGTACGACATACGCACATAGCCCTCACCGTTCGGGCCGAATGCTGATCCAGGTGTCACAGCGACCAAAGCGCCCTGCAATAGTTGTTCAGTCACCTGCTCAGAAGTGCCGAACTGAGCGACCTTTGCGAACGCGTAGAACGCACCTTTCGGGAGTGCGCATTTTATTCCAATTCTAGCTAGTCCGTTGACCATGAGGTCGCGCCGCGTTTGGAATTCAGCCACCATGGCACGCAGAGCGCTCTGGTCACCGCTCAGCGCCTCGATACCAGCTCGTTGGACGAAGGACGTTGCGTTGCTTACTGTGTGTTGTTGGATCTTAAGCATGCCTTGAAGGATTGATCGAGGTGCAGTTGCGTAGCCGAGCCTCCACCCCGTCATAGCGTATGCCTTCGAGAATCCATTTACGGTAATCGTCAAGTCAGGTATCAATGTACCTATGCTGTGATGCTTAGCGCCATAAACGATCTTTTCGTAGACCTCGTCAGAAATCACAAAGATGCCGTGATCTTCGGCCGTCTGAGCTATGCTTTTTATTACACTTTCGCCGTAAACAGCCCCAGTTGGGTTGCATGGACTATTTAAGACAAGGAGCTTGGTATCTTTGGTTATGTGACTTTGGAACTCAACTGGTGCATAGCCATCCCGTTCGGAAACAGGAACCAGGGCGGGCTTTCCACCAGCGAACTTCACAATTGCTCCGTAGGAAACCCACGCTGGATCGAACAACAATACCTCGTCTCCTTCATCGATGAGCGTACAGATCGCTTCAAATATCGCTTGTTTAGCGCCGGTTGTGACAAGCACGTCGCTCGAAGTCACGTCGAGGCTGTTATCAGTTTTCAGTTTCTCTGCTATTACTTCTCGAAGTTCCAGAATTCCACTGCCTTGTGTGTAGTGTGTCTCGCCACGATCGAGGGCAATTTTTGCGGCTTTTTTTATGTTCTCTGGGGTTTCAAAGTCAGGTTCACCGAGACTGAAACTGATAATGTCTCGCCCTTCGCGTCTAAGATTGGCTGCAATGTCCGCAATCTTCATCGTAGCGGATTGAGGTATGTGTCGGACTCTCGCGGAAATGACTGGATTTTGTCTCATTGAAGTCTTTTAAACAGCTTTACAGCGGCTTCAACCGCCCTTTTTGCATAATCGACCCGTTCGTGCGCTTCCAAACGGGACATTCGTGGACCCGATATTCCCAATGTGATAGGCTTGTTGTGCTCTAACGCCAAATCTGCAATTTTGCGAGTCGCGTGCTGCGCAACAATTTCGTCATGCGTTGTTGCGCCTTCAATTACACAGCCGATCGTAACTACTGCGTCGACTTCATCATCTGAAGCCAAATTCTTTACTGCTAAGGGCATATCAAAAACCCCAGGAACATAAATGGTCTTCACGACATCAGCGCCTAAGAATGCAGCATGCTCCTTAGCAAGAATTTCCATTTGGAACGTGATGTCCCGGTTAAATTCCGCTACGACAAATCCAAGCCGTATTTGCACGTCATCTTTTTGATCCATGATGTTATCCCTCTCTTTGATATTCTAAAAATCAACTGGTTCTGCGTCAGCAAAACCCTCTCTCTTGCCCTTGCCGGCATCTGGGGCCAAACTGTTGTTCAATAACCTGTAAACATTCTGGGCGTGTTCACGTGTTCTAGCATCGGCTAGCCGCGCAAGTTCTTTGTCGCTTGTGGCTTCATCCTCATAGACGAATACCTCGATGATGTGCCTATTAGTCATCAGTTGTGCTCTTATGAGGCCTGTCGACGCCTCATGTGCACACTGCTTGTCGATCGGTTTCGATCCAGGCATGCCGAGAGCCATAACAATATCGCATCCTGATTCTTCTATGAGCTTCTTTGACGCGACTGGGAGGTCTTTTATGCCAGGCACAGTATACCTTTGAATTGATGCGGACATCCACCGTCGTAGTTCGTCTACGGCCGTCTCAGCCATGTCGTACCTAGCAAAAGTGGTGTCTGCTATTCCTATTTTCATTCAAAGCGCCCCTATAATCAATACCAAACCTTACACATCAAAATCTTTCAAGCACGCAATCAGCGGCGAGCGTTCCTGCCCCCATCTCATTAACAACGCCGTTTTCAAGTAATACGAGCTCAAGCTTCTCTATGACCTGTAGTATGTCACCTTTGCTTAAGTTACCCATATTGCCTATCCGGAAGATCTGGCCTTTAAGCCGTTCTTGGCCTCCTGCGATAATAACGCCACGTTGTTTCATCTCCTTGTTGAGCACAAAAAAATCTATTCCAGGCGGCATGTTGACTGCCGTCACCGTGTTTGAATACGCGCTCGAAGCGCCAAGTTGCGGAAATAGTTCTAAGCCCATTGCTTCAACGGCTGCGCGGATAGATGTCGCATAATTGCTGTATCTGCTGATGCGTGCGCTCAGCCCCTCAGCCTCAAGCATTTTAAGAGCCTCCTCAAGCGCGAAGAACAACGGCACGGTAGGAGTATAAGGTGTTTGCCCCTTCTCGGCAGATTTCATGTGTGCAATCAGATCAGCGTAGTAAGGCCTTTTTTGTGCCGTTTTTATGACGTCCCACGCCCGATCGCTTACTGAAATCATCGAAAGGCCCGGTGGAAGGCCGAGGCATTTCTGAGAGCCCGTGAAAGCTATGTCGACACCCCATTTATCTATGGGGGCTTCGATGCCGCCGATAGATGATACTCCATCCACGATTAGTAGTGCATCATGTTTTCGGCACAGCGCGCCTATTTCTTCAACGTTGTTCGTCATACCTGTCGAGGTCTCATTATGGACGAGGGTGACTGCATCTGCTCCAGTTTGTAGCGCTTGTTTAACCTGTTCAGCGTCGATCGACGTTCCCCAATCGGCAACCACCGCCACCGAGCTGCCATAAAGCGAGGTCAGCACTTTCAATCGTTCTCCGAACTTGCCGTTTTCGAGCGCAACATATTTCTTGTCCGCCCCGAGGTTTCCGACTGCCGCTTCCATAGCGCACGTTCCGGATCCACTAAGTATAAGAACGTCATTCTCTGTTTTGAAAACGCTGCGGAGTTTTTCGCGGCTCTTGTCCAACAGCCTTTTGAACTCAGACCCGCGATGATTGATCATCGGTTTTGACAGAGCGCGAAGTACTTGGGGCGCCACCGGGACAGGTCCGGGAAGCATTATTAACTCAGTCTCAGCTGTATCGTCCATAGGCGCATTTCTCCGTGGCAATAAGCGTGTAAACAGCAGTCCGCCTCGTTATTTAATCGCAACACTCTATTTAGATATTTTGTGCCACTCCACACTTTCTCCAGACAAGAAGTGCCTATGCGCTAAGAACCTTGAGTCTGCTCGTTTCGCAACAGAATTGCACCCCCCACAAGGTTAACAGCATCTGTTTGTGAAGCGCTATTGGTCTCCGGCAATCACAGTCGAACGATGGTGCACTTGTTACCATCCTCCTAGTTCAGAAAGAGTTTTACAGTGGCGGGACAACTACAACGCGATGAAGAACCCCGATGTGGCTATATTAGTGGCCTCCACTTCTGATATGCACGTAGCGGAAAAAGCGGTAGAGATAATCGAGGACGCGGGCATCACGTATGACCTAGAGGTCATTTCGGCGCATCGAGAGCCAAAACGCCTTGATGAATACCTTAAAGAAGTTCATGCTAAGGTTTATATTGCTATTGCAGGCCTATCTGCAGCTCTTCCAGGCATCATCGCATCAAAAACAACGGTTCCAGTGATAGGTGTTCCCGTGAGCAGCAAGCTCAGCGGTTTGGACGCGTTGCTTTCAGTAGTGCAAATGCCTGCTGGCGTTCCAGTGGCGTCGGTCGGAATAGACAACGGGAAAAATGCCGCGCTCCTAGCGCTTAGAATTCTGCAGGTAAATAGCGGAACTAAATAATAGTTCGCTCTTCTAAGCAGCTTAGAATTATGGCTTGGAGTTGCTTAACGCCGCATTCGCGATTTTTATCGCACAAAGATCTCCACACATAGAACAAGCATCAGTCATTCGACTACGGCAGTTAAATTTGGCCCGAGCTAGTTCTGGATCCACTGAAAGCTGGAATTGCCTTTCCCAATCCAATCTGGCCCGTGATTGGGCCATCTCTTTGTCGAGCAGGTGCGCACGCGGCATCCCTCTCGCCAGGTCAGCAACGTGAGCGGCTATCCTTGTGACGATCGCTCCTTGTTTGATATCCTCTTGTGTCGGCAGCCCGAGGTGTTCCGATGGCGTTGTCATGCACAAGAAATCAGCCCCATACATTCCTGCGAGGGCACCCCCGATCGCTCCTGTTATGTGGTCGTACCCCGGGGCTATATCTGTGACGAGTGGTCCAAGCAGGTAGAGTGGTGCGCCACCTGTCAACGATTTCATTGCCCTGACGTTGGCCTCTATCTCGTTAAGTGGGACGTGACCGGGTCCTTCTACAAGAGTCTGAACGCCGCTTTCTTGAGCCCGTTGTGTGAGCTCTCCGATTTGGATATATTCCATGAACGTAGGACGATCGCTTGCATCGTGCAAGCATCCCGATCTCATGCCATCGCCGAGGCTTATGACGAAGTCGTATTCACGTGCGAGCTCAAGGAGATAGTCGTATTCTGCATAGAAGGGGTTATCTTCGTCGTTGTGGATCATCCACGCTATTGTGAAAGCGCCCCCCCGACTGACGACCCCCATGAGTCGTGTACTCTTCTTCAGCACTTCCAGAGACTTCAAATTGACTCCCGCGTGGATAGTCATGAAATCAACTCCGTCTCGCGCGTGTTTACGAACCGTATCGAACATGTCGTCCGTCGTCATTGACACCACGGCGTCCCGTCGCATTGCTGCCTGGTATATCGGCACTGTGCCAATCGGGGCTTGGACCTCTTGCAGAATCTCGCGTCGAATACTATCTAAGTCACCGCCCGTAGATAGATCCATGACAGTGTCTGCGCCGAATTCAAGCGCTATTTGTGCCTTTGCTAGCTCTTCGCTTTTTTCAACATAGTCTATGGAAGTTCCTATATTGGCGTTGACTTTTGCACGCAGCGCTTCGCCTATACCGATCGCCGCGACGTCGTGAGTCGCATTCTTCAGTATGACGGTTCGACCACTAGCGATGTTGCGCCTAAGTCTCTCGCTCGCTATGCCCTCTGATTCGGCAACATTTCTTATATCATCAGTTAATCCTTTCTTCGCCTCTGTTAGGAGTGTCATGCTGTTTTTCGGTTGCGCTTAGCTTACACCTCTGCATAGTGTTATGCGCTTGTTGCTTAAAAATGTGAGCCGCGCCATTCTGTG